>JBGSWT010000355.1:0-2143 GCA_041751815.1 Pseudonocardiaceae bacterium | reverse complement strand
ACGCGCAGGAGGCCTTACTGCGCGATGTCTACGCCCGAGCGGCGGTGACGCCGGACCAGCTTTCCTACCTGGAAACGCACGGAACCGGCACGGCCGTCGGGGACCCGATCGAGTGTGGCGCGATCGGCCGGGCGCTCAGTCGCCATCGCACCACCGGCGCACTGCCAGTAGGGTCGATCAAGACCAACATCGGTCACCTGGAGGCGGCCTCCGGGATCGCCGGTCTGCTCAAGAGCGTGCTCGTGCTCCGCCATCGGCTGATCCCGCCTACCTTGCACGCTCAACCACTGAACCCGGAGATCGACTTCGCCGGATGGCAATTGCAGCCGAGCATCCAGCCGCAGCCGCTGCCCGAGAACGAGCCATTGGTGGTGGGGGTGAATTCCTTTGGCTTCGGCGGGGCGAACGCGCACGTCGTCCTCACCACCCCGGCCGAACAGGTCAGGTCCGGTTCCCTCGATCGGGCTGCGACGGTGCCGCTCATCGTCTCCGGTCGAGGGGAGGCCGCGCTGGCCACAGCGGCGCAGCGGCTGGCCGACCGGCTTCAGGAGGTGCCGGTGGAGGAGCTCTACGATCTTGCCTACACCACCTGCCGCCGCCGGGCCCACCACGAGCAGCGGATCGCGGTACTGGCCGATGATCCCGCGCAGGCGGCCAAAGCACTGCTAGCCGCCTCGCAAGGTGAACCGCTGTCGCCGCAGGCCGCCTCGGCACGAGCGGTGCGGACCGGCAAGGTGGCCTTCGCCTTCAGTGGCAACGGCTCCCAGTGGGCGGGTATGGGTGCGGATCTGCTGCAACGAGAGCCCGCGTTCGCGGCGGCCGTCGAGCGGGTCGACGCGGCGCTTGCCCCCTACCTGGGCTGGTCGGTGCGCAGAAAACTCCTCGGTGTACCGGAGTTGATCCCCCTGGCCGCCACTGAGGTTGCCCAGCCGCTGTTGTTCGCCATGCAGGTGGGCCTCGTCGAGCTGCTCAAGGAATCCGGCATCTATCCGAGCGCGGTGGTCGGGCACAGCGTCGGTGAGATCGCTGCCGCCTATGTTTGTGGCGCCCTGTCCCTCGATGACGCCGCGTTGGTGGTCGCCGCCCGGAGCCAGGCCCAGGCCCCGACGGCGGGCAGTGGCCGAATGGCCGCCGTCGGGCTGTCCGAACAGCGCGCCCGTACGGTGCTGGCCGGCTACGACGGGCGGTTGGAGGTCGCGGGGATCAACAGCAGCGCGGACGTCACTCTCAGCGGGGACGAACCCGATCTCCTCCAGTGTGTCCAGGCTCTGACGGCGGAGGGGGTGTTCACGCGCGTCTTGGATCTGAACTACGCTTTCCACTCACGCGCCATGGATCCCATCGAGCGTCCGATCCGTACCGCGCTGGCGCAGCTGCGCACCGCTGCCGCCACAGTCCCCTTCTACTCCACGGTCACCGGAATGCTCCTGACCGGTCAGCAGTTGACCGCGGACTACTGGTGGCGAAACGTGCGGCAACCGGTGCGGTTTGCCGACGCCACCCAGGCGATGCTCGACGACGGTGCCGACGTGATCGTCGAGATCGGTCCGCACCCCATACTCACCCCATACCTCAGGCACCTGGCCGGCACTCGCGAGGCGCCGATCGCACTGGTACCCGTCAGCACCCGGCATAGTGATGAGCCGGACCGAATACGCCACGCGACGGCCACCCTGCTGGCCTGCGGGGCCAACGTCGACTGGCACGCGTGGTTCCCGCGGCCGGGCCGGGTGGCGGATCTACCCACCTACCCGTGGCAGCGTGAGCGGCACTGGAACGGTGCACCTCAGTGGTGGGAGCGCACCCACGGGCAGGATGGCCCCGGTGCCCACCCATTGCTGGGTGCCCGGCTACTCAGCGCGGAACCGACCTGGTCGGGAACCCTGGAACCGGCCAAGGTGCCGTGGCTGGTCGACCACAAGGTCGGCGAGACAGTGCTGATGCCCGCCGCGGCCTATGTGGAGATGGGTTTCGCCGCCGCCCGTCAGACCCTCGACGGGCCGGTCGAGGTCGACTGCCTGGACATCAGCCGGGCACTGACCGTGCCTTGGGACGACGATGCGATGGAGCTGCGGCTGCAGGTGTCACTGTCCGATGAGGACCATATCCTGCGCGTTGCCAGCCGCGCCGGTGCCCAGCCGGA
>JBGSWT010000354.1:0-3865 GCA_041751815.1 Pseudonocardiaceae bacterium | reverse complement strand
AGCCCGACTCGCCGTGCTCCGCGCCGCCGGGGTTGATCCGGTGGTGCGGGTGTCCGGGGTGGACGAGGACGGGTTGGCCACCGCGCTATCCGACGCGACGCCGGCGCAGCTGGTCACCGCGTTGGCTCAGGCGAAGGCCGGCGCGGTAGCCGCAGACATCGGCACCGACCACCCCGACACGGTGGTCGTCGGGTGCGACTCGATGCTGCACATCGGCGGCGAACTCGTCGGCAAGCCCGGGTGCGCCGACGTCGCACTGCGGCGCTGGCAGGCGATCGCCGGGGGAACCGGCGAGCTGCTCACCGGGCACGCCGTGGTACGCCTGGACCAAGGCGCTGTCACCGCCACCGCCAGTGGTGCCGAAACGACCCTGGTCCGCTTCGGCACCCTGTCGACCGAGGAGATATCGGCCTACGTTGACACTGGCGAACCGCTGCAAGTGGCCGGCGCTTTCACTCTGGACGGCCGCGGCGGCTGGTTCGTCGACGGGATCGACGGTGACCCGTCCAGCGTCATCGGCATCAGCCTGCCGCTGACCCGGCGGCTACTCGCCGAAGTCGGGGTGCCGGTGATCGCACTGTGGTCTTGAACGGCTTGGCAGAGACGGCACGCATCCGACGAGGAGAGGACACCAGGATGAGCACGCCGGCTACCCTGCCGCCGCGGCTGGCCGAGCTGGCGGAGGAGTTCGAGGACGTCGGCCCCACCGAGCGGCTACAGCTGCTGCTGGAGCTGTCGGGCGAGCTGCCTGAGTTGCCGCCGCACGTGACGCGGGACACTATGCAGCGGGTGCCCGAATGCCAGTCCCCGCTGTTGCTGGCCGTCGAGGTGGGTGACGACCAGCGGGTGCACCTGTACTTCGACGCACCGCTCGAGGCGCCCACGACCCGCGGGCTCGCGGCGATCCTGCATACCGGGCTGGACGGCGAACCGGTGCCTACCGTGCTGAGCACACCAGACGACTTCTACCTGCATTTCGGCCTGGCCGAGGCGGTCAGCCCGCTACGGCTGCGCGGCGTGACCGCGATGCTGGCCCGGATCAAGCGGACCGTACGCCAGACTGACGCGCCGTAGCGCTCATCACCACATCCTCCAGAAGGACATTGATGCCAGGACCGCGCTACACCCTGATCCGCGGTGAGTTCTACATTCGCTATCCAGATCTTCCCCGGAATGGGCCCGAGCCCGACGGGGACACGATCAATTTCCTGCCGGACAACGACGACCTGGTGCGCAGCTTGCCTCGCTTCGGCAACACCGGGCCAGACCGCCGCCACCTCGGCACGTATGGCACGCGGTTCGAAGGCATCGACACCCTCGAGACCCACTTCGAAAACCAGCACCAGAACCTGCAGTTCGCGCTGACCGCCCGGGATCGGATGCTGCAGGTGATGGGATTCGGCGACGTGGTGTTCTGGCCGGACCGACCGAACAAGATCCAGAGCGCGGAGCACCACCCGAGACCGGGCTATCTGCTGGCTAATGGCATTGAAGGCAATGGCCGGGTGCTCGCCCTGGTGTTTCCCGGCCAGCCCACCCCGGACGCCGCCGACGGCGACCCGGTGTTCGTCGACCTCACCGCGCTGGAGGCCAGCGTGAACGCCGAGCTAGTCCGGGCGGCCTGGCCTACGCCGAGCTCTACTCCACCATGCCGATAGACCTCATCCACCGGATGCGCGAGCTGGTCACGGTCACGCGCCAGGCCGGCCACGGCCTCTGGCCACATGAGCACGTCACCACCACGACCCGGGTGCAGCTATCGGGCCTAGCGGATCTGTCGACGTTGATCATGTTTCCGAAGCTGTATCGCCGCCTGGTGAAGTACTTCAAAGCCGGACACACCGACCTCGCCGCGTTCGACACCTGGGTTCGCGCCGATCCGGACCGCGACGACCGGCTGCTCCTGCCCACCGGCGAACTCGGTCACTTGCACGATCTTTATGACGTGAGCTCGGACGGGATCACGCTGCGATACCTGCCCGAGGAGCTGACGTTCATCTCCAGCGCGACCGTTCCGCAGGGCTGATTACCACATCGGCCATAGACTGCGGCGAATACGCCCTCACCACCGCGGAGGCACCGGTGCCGCAGTCTGACCCGACGGCCCTGCACAAGGTGCTCATCGCCAACCGCGGTGAGATCGCCGTCCGGGTGATCCGGGCCTGCCGGGATGCCGGGCTGAACAGCGTCGCGGTCTATGCCGACGACGACCGCGACGCACCATTCGTGCGGCTGGCCGACGAGGCGTTCGCACTGGGCGGTGCCACACCCGCGGACAGCTACCTCGACCAAGCCAAGTTGCTCGCCGTCGCAGCCCGCGCCGGTGCGGACGCACTACACCCCGGCTACGGCTTTCTCGCCGAGCACGCAGACTTCGCCCAGGCGGTGATCGACGCCGGGTTGACCTGGGTCGGACCGTCGCCGCAGGCAATCCGTGACCTGGGCGACAAGGTCACCGCCCGGCAGCTCGCCGCCAAGGCCGGTGCGCCGCTGGTGCCGGGTACCAAGGATTCCGTTTCCGGGCCCGACGAGGTGGTGGCCTTCGCGCGGGAGCACGGCCTACCAGTGGCGATCAAGGCTGCCTTCGGTGGCGGTGGCCGCGGTCTGAAAGTCGCCCACACCCTCGAGGAAATCCCCGAGCTGCTCGACTCCGCGGTGCGTGAGGCGGTATCGGCCTTCGGGCGCGGCGAGTGCTTTGTGGAGCGCTACCTGGACAAGCCCCGGCACGTCGAGGCACAGGTATTGGCCGACCAGCACGGCACAATCATCGTCGTCGGCACCCGGGATTGCTCGCTGCAGCGCCGGCACCAGAAGCTGGTCGAGGAGGCACCTGCCCCTTTCCTGTCCCACGAGCAGCGCCACACCATTCACGAGGCGGCCCGGGCGATCTGCGCCGAGGCCGGTTACACCGGAGCGGGCACCGTCGAGTTCCTGATCGGCCTCGATGGCACGATCTCCTTTCTCGAGGTGAACACCCGGCTGCAGGTGGAGCACCCGGTATCGGAGGAGACCACCGGACTTGACCTGGTACGCGAGCAGTTCCGGATCGCAGCCGGCGAGAAGCTGACCATCACCTCCGATCCGCAGCCGCGCGGCCACGCGATCGAGTTCCGGATCAACGGCGAGGACCCGGGCCGGGGGTTCCTGCCAGTGTCCGGTGCGGTCACGGTGTTCGAGCCACCGTCGGGACCGGGGGTGCGGCTGGACACCGGGGTGCGTGCCGGGAGCGTGCTCGGCGATCAGTTCGACTCGATGCTGGCCAAGCTCATCGTCGTCGGCGCGGATCGCGAGCAGGCGCTAGAGCGGTCCCGGCGGGCGCTGGCCGAGTTCACCGTCGAAGGCGTGCCCACCGTCATCCCGTTTCACCGGGCGGTCGTCGACGACCCGGCGTTTGCCGCCACCGACGGTGAGCATTTCACCGTGCACACCCGATGGATCGAGACCGAGTTCTCTGCCCCACTCCAGCCCTACGGCACCACTGAAGAAGTGCCACCACCAGCACCGCGGCAGACCATGATTGTGGAGGTCGGCGGCCGGCGGCTGGAGGTCTCGCTGCCCGGCGATCTAGCCGTCCGAAGTGGCGGTACCGGCAGGGCCAAACCACGCAAGCGCGGCGGTGGCCGGGCGGCGGTAGCGGGCGATGCGGTCATTGCGCCCATGCAGGGCACCGTGGTCAAGGTCGCGGTGTCCGAGGGAGACCCGGTCGACACCGGTGATCTCGTCGTGGTGCTCGAGGCGATGAAGATGGAAAACTCGGTCACCGCGCACCAGGCTGGCACCGTCACCGGGCTCACGGCCCAAGCCGGCACCTCGGTCACCCGAGGCGCCGTCCTGTGCCAAATCACGCCCTAGCCCGGCATGTCCG
>JBGSWT010000353.1:0-2344 GCA_041751815.1 Pseudonocardiaceae bacterium | reverse complement strand
TACATCCGGCGGTATCGCGACTGGAGCACCGCGAACAGGCCGAAGGCCACGAATCCAAGCGCCACCGCCGTGAGCAGAAACCTCCCGAACGGCTGCGCCAGGATCGTCTGCAGCGCGCCGTCGAGCCCCTGCGCCTGCTGCCGGTCGAAGGTCAGCGCCGCATAGCTGAGCAGGCCCCCCACCACGACCAGGGCTACCCCCTTGGCGATGTATCCGACTTGGCCCAATCGTGCCACGCCCTTCCGGGCAACTGGGGACATCGACGACGTGTCAATCTCCTCGCTGAAGGATTCCTTCACGCCCTTGACCACCCCGGCCACGCCGACGCCGACGATGATCAGCGCCGTGACCACGACGATCACCTGTCCGGCAGGCCACGCCAGCACACCTGAGGTAGCTTGCTGCTGGGACTGCGCGCTCGACGATCCCGAGCCGAGCGCGACCAAAGCCGCGCTGACCCCCAGCGTGGCGTAGATCACGGCCTTGGCCCCGCTGGTGACCTGCTTGCCGACCCGCTCGGCACCTTCACGGTTGCGATAACCCCAGATGACTTCGCTGGCCTGCCAGAGCGCGAGCGCCACCAGGCCGACCGCAACCAGCCACAACAGGATCTTGCCAAAGGGCTGATCAGCCAGCGTATTCAGCGCACCGGAGCTATCGGCGCTCTTGCTGGCCGACACACCCCACGCGATCTGCAGCGCCAACCAGCCGACTAGGAGGTGTACGACGCCGTAAGCAACCAACCCGACGCGCGCAAGCCCCTCCAGCGACGCGCTATCGCCAGCCTGTTCGGCCTTGCCGCCGGCATTTGGTGCCATCGCAGGACCCTCCACCTCGGTGCCAAGTCTAGCGCAGCGGAACAGATCGTCGCATGTCCCGGGCAAAGCCTGGGAGCACCCGATACCGCGCAGAAGCTGGGGGACGTTCGATCTGCGGGGCGCCGTGGTAATGCTGGAGAGCGTCGCCGCTGTTTCGCTGGCTATGCCCCCGCCTTCCTGATTCTGACGTCCTCGGCGACGATTGGTAGGGCCTCGCGCAGCTTCGCCGCCAGGACAGCGTTCCGCTCCGCGAACCTCAACGCCACCCGAGAACAACTCGTGCTTCTGGCCCCATCGCCGATCGTGCGGGCGGCTGACGAGACATTCAAAGGGTTGCGGGAACTGCGGGACCTTGTTGGTCAGGGACACGACCTTAAGTCACCGGACTACCAACAGGTTCTCAACCGATACCAGCTGGTCCTGAAGACACTGCGCAACAGCATGCGCGAAGACCTCGGAACTCCACCCCTCGCCGATGACGTGACCTTCTGACTTCCGCCGCCGTGAGACCTGATCCACCACCCACAATTCAGCTATAAAAATCACTATAGACATAGAAGGCGCTGGTAGAAGCCGTGGTCAACACGGATGTGGCGTCTTTAAGCGGAAGGTTCGGGGTTTGCGTCCCCGCGTCGGCTCCACGCTGAACAGGGGCGTCAGCTGCCGACGTGGATGCCCGGGCGCCGGGCGGGGTCGCTGTCGAGCTGGCGCAGGATCTCCCGGACGACTGGTGCGGTGTCGCCCCGTCCGAGGATGAGGTAGCGCAGTAGGTGCCCGATCGGGTTGCCTTCGGCCCACTCGAAGTGGCAGTGCGGGCGCACCCCGGTCGCGTCACGAAGCGCGAGCAGGATCGCGGCGATCGCATTCGGGATGGCTGGACTGTCCGCTCGGAGGATGCGGTATCCATCAACTTTCGCACCGCGCACGCGGAGCACTTCGCTGAAGTCGGAAGGGTCGACCACGTCGATCTCCAGGAACAGCGTGTCGGCGGCTCCGGGGACGGGGTTCATGCCGCGCTGCGAGGCTTCCTTGTCGGCGTATTCGGCGTGGTCTCCGGCCTGTCGCTGGTTGGCGACCAGGTGCAGGGCACCGTCGTGGGCGAGCGAGTCGGTGATGAACCGGCGAGCGGCCTCGTCGAACTCAATCCGGTCGGCCCGCAGCTCGGTGGTGCGAAACGCCCGGGATACCAAAGAGATCGCTACGATGCCGGCGATGAAGGCTGCGGCGATCGCGATGCCGTCGGGCTTCTCGATGATGTTCGCGGCGAGCGCGTACAGCAGCACCAGCGTCAGCACGGCGAAGACGACAGCCGCCCGCCGCTGCCGGCGCCGGGCAGCAGAAATTGTGACGGCGACCGCGCCGGAGACCATCATGGCCAGGATTCCGGTGGCGTAGGCGCCGGCCTGGGCGTTGACGTCGGCCCGGAACGCGATGGTGATGCCGATGCTGACGGCGGTGTAGACGAGCACGACCGGGCGGACTGCGCGGCCCCACTCCGGCGCCATGCCGTAGCCGGGCAGGTACCG
>JBGSWT010000352.1:0-2103 GCA_041751815.1 Pseudonocardiaceae bacterium | reverse complement strand
GAACCGGGGTCGTGACCCGGCAGGCGGGCTCCCGGGCCGAGGAGCCACGATGAGGTGGCGTCGGCACCGGCGGTGGAACGCCGATGACTTCTTCGGCCGGTTCGGCCCGCGGCGGCGCGTGAACCCGCTGGTGGTGGCCTGGCGCTGGCGCTACGAGCTGGTGCTCGCGCTCGGCCTCCCGATCGGCTTACTCGAGCTGGGCGGTGCCACCCACCCGGTGGCACCGGTCTGCCTACTGCTCACGGCCGCGCTCGCCTACGTCGGCTGGCCCGCAGCGCATCGCTTCCTCGTCGACAGGGCGTGGTGCCTGCTGGTGCCACACCGGTTGCGGGTGGGGATGGCCGAGTGCGGCGTCGCCTCGTGGTCGGGAAGGCTACCGGCGGTGCTGCGATCGTCGAGGCACCCGAGCGGGGTGCGCGTGGTGCTCTGGTGCCCGGCCGGTATCGACGTCCACGCGTTCCACGCCACCCGTTCGGAGCTCGCGGCGGCGTGCTGGGCAGCCGACGTTCTGATCGAGCGCCACCCGCTGCGCACCAACGTCGTCGTGCTGCTCGTGGTCACCCGACTGATCAGCTGGTAGGGGTCGACCCGGGGCGCGGTGCCGGTGTCTCCACCGGCCCGTTTCCCCGGGCCGCCCTCCGAACCGGACGTGCGCCTCGTCGACGCATCCGGCTCTCCACAAGTCCCGCTGGAACCCGCGGTGGTGCTCATGCGGTGCTCGGCCATGGCGTGGGGATCTTCGATCCCCGGTAGCGGTAGCGGGTTGTCCGCACCGCGCCGGTGTTGAACAAGATCACCTCGCCGTCGGCGGGCCACCACCGGTTGCCGCAGAAGCGGCGCCGGAGCTCCTTCCAGGTGATCCCGGGGTGCTTGCGGCGCAGCCACCGGATGACCTGGCGCCAGGTGAAGGCGCGCAGGTAACCGAAGGCGATGGCCGACACCCCGGGTCGGAAGTGGGCGGTCCAGCCCCGCAGCACCGGGTTGAGCCGGCGCAGCAGGGCTTCGAGCGGCAGGTTGATGTTCTGCCGGCACCGCGTTCTCACCGTGCCGGTCACGGCCTTGACGGCCTTGGCCGATGGGTAGGTGTAGACGTAGTGCCGGTCGGTTCCTCGCTTTCGGCGGCGCTGGATGTGCCATCCGAGGAAGTCGAGGCCCTCGTCGATGTGGGTGATCAAGGTCTTCTCCGGCGACAGGCGCAAGCCCATCGTGGACAAGACCGCGGCGATCTCCCCGCGGAGGTCTTCGGCGTCGTCTCTGGTGCCCGACACGAGCAGGCACCAGTCGTCGGCATACCGCGCGAGGCGGTAGTTGGGCCGACCGTGACGGCGCCGGGTGAGCCGCTCGTTGCGGCTGATCCCCGGGCCTCCCGGAGCGTGGGCGATGAACTCGTCCAGCACCGAGAGCGCCACGTTGCTCAGCAGCGGTGAGAGGATCGACCCCTGCGGGGTCCCGGCATCGGTGTCCCTCAAGATCCGGTCCTCACCGAGGATCCCCGTCTTGAGGAACGCCTTCACCAAGGCCAGGACGCGTTTATCCCCGACGCGTTGACGCACCCGGTCCATGAGGCCGGATGCGAGATCTCATCGAAGCAGGCTTTGATGTCGCCTTCTACGACCCACTCGTAGGAGCGGGCCGTGAAGTGGCGCACCTCGGCCACCGCATCATGGGTCCGGCGCTTCGGGCGGAACCCGTAGGAACACGGGAGGAAATCCGCCTCGAAGATCGGCTCCAACACCAGTTTCAAGGAGGCTTGGACCACCCGGTCCCGCACGGCAGAGATCCCCAGGCGGCGACGCTTCGTCGTGCCCGGTTTCGGGATCATCCGCTCCCGTGTCGGTAGCGGGCGGAAGCTGCGGTCCTTCACCTCGGTCCGCAACCCGTCGAGGAACACCTCGACCCCTACCTCGGCCTCCACGTAGTAGGCGGTCTGCCCGTCTACTCCGGCCGTGCGTGCCCCCTTGCTGCCCCGCACCCGATCCCACGCCACCAACAGGAAGCCGGGATCGGCGACGAGATTGAACAGATCATCGAACCTGCGATGAGGATCATCGCGGGCCCACCGGTGCAGCTTGGTCTGGATCTCCAGTACCCGGCGCTCCGCCC
>JBGSWT010000351.1:0-3710 GCA_041751815.1 Pseudonocardiaceae bacterium | reverse complement strand
GCGCGCCGCCGCCGCAGACGAGCTGGGCGAGCTGGGCCACAGCGCGTGAGGCGCGGCGAGCTCTGGCGCTACGACCCCGTCATCACCCGTGCTGGTCAGTCCACAACCCGGCTGATCGTGTCGGCGGACTCGCTCAACAGCAGCGAGGCGCTCCCCGTCGTGTACGCGATGCACGTCGTGGACAGCGACCCGGCGTCGCTGCTGGCCGTGCCGATCAGTGACCACGGGTGGGCCCTGGCCACCGAGATCGACCGACCTGTCCGCAAACGCCTCGTCGAGCCTCTCGGCGAGGCCACCGCCGCGGAGATGGACCAGGTCGACAACGCCGTCCGCGCCGTGTTCGACGTCTAACCGTCAGAACAGGGCCGGGGCCGATACAGAGCAGGACGGCGCGCACTGCATCGTCCCAGCGGTTGAAGGCCACATGGGGCATCTCCATGTAAGCGTTGATCATGCGAGGAGCGGCGCTCGGTCTGATCGAGGACACTCGGAAGCGGTCGCTGTTCGTGCAGCTATCGTCGAAGGGGTGGCGCAAAAACGAGCCATCCCGGCCCGGCGGGAGCGTCTCCTGGCGATGTGACCGCCGGGCTGGGTCGTTGGTTGGAGCTGTAGGTTGATCGGCTCATGGTAGGGCTGGCTCGGTGCGGGACTGGTGTCAGGGCATGGTCGTGCGCGCGCCGTGAGCACTGGCGCGGAGACGGTCGAGATCATCGACCAGCGCCACAGAACTGGCGATGATCTTGCGCAGCCCGGCCACGGTGACCTCGGTCGATTTGTAAGGCTGCCAGGAAGGCTCCCGCCCACCTCTGACAGGGCGCCATCCGTAGGCACCGTCGACACCCGGCTCAGGCCAGATGCTGTGCACGACGGCGTTGCGCTGGTGCAGCACCCCGCGAACGCGCTTCAGCACAGCGCAGGCGGCCTCGGCGAAGGCCGGGTCGTAGTCGCCCAGTCGCCGCCAACATCCCTCGATCAGTTGGGCGCCTGGCTTGCCGGCGTGCACGTCCTGGGGCACCTGCTCCAGCTCCGTGAGCAGGTCCAAGACGCGCAGCTCCACGAACGACGCGACCATCACGATCCGCCCGAGCATCCCGAAGAACTCCTCCGGTACCTTCCCGAACATGTTGTCCGGGATGCCGTAGGCGTCGCTCACGAGAACGGGTATAGCAGCAGCCCACCTCGCTGGGTGAATCGGGATGTTCGACGTGTCGTCGCGCAACGCGGATCCCGCGCCGTGGTGACGACTTCCGCAGCCCTTGCCACCGACAGTGTGCGTGATCTCACGCAGCGGTGTCACCCGGTGGCGCGGAGGAACCGGCCTACGCCCCTACGCCGTGGTGATCTGCTCGACCGGTGCACGTTGATGATCGGTGTCTATCGGGTCCGCGGCGGCAAGGCACGCGAACCCGCAGCCCAGGCCAACGCGTAGATGCCGTCTCCCGTCTCGACCCGACTAGGGTCAAACGCGCGGTACCTCTCCTGGGGCATACCTCGGCAGACCTTGGGCCTGTGCCGGATGTCAGGAGTGCTCGTGAACGCCGATGACCGAACCCTGTTGCTGGATGTAGGTCCAGGCCATGACCTGACATTGCCGAGGCGGGAGCAGGTCGAGCAGCGCCAAGACGGTATGGCGGTGTTCGAGCCGATCCGGTTGGTTCTGATCTGGGCGCTGGAGCCGCGGCGCACCGCACAAAATCGGATCTTGCTGGTATATTTGCTGGCATGTTTGTCGCTCCTGAGTCCGACGTCAGGTTCGCGACCTCCCCATCGGCCGGCCTCGACCAGTCGCTGGATCGGGGGCGTCGTGGTGCGGTACTTGGCGCAGGCTCGCTAGCCTGCTGCGCCGTGCTTGTGCTCGGCGCAACTGGTGGAGACGTCGTAGAGCGTCGCGGCTCCGGGCAGGACCGCCAGCAGGACCAGCAGGAACACGGCAGGACCGGCGGAACAGCTGCTGCGGTGCGGGAGTTCGCCCGAGGCCGGGCCGACGACCGGCGCGAGGTCCCAGCGTGGACGTGGACGGTGCCGTCAAGTTTGCCTACCTCGGCACGGCTGTCTCAACTCGGATCGCGTCGGTGTCTGGCAGAACGGTCACCGATGAACGGTAAGCCGACGACCCTGGCTCTGGGATGAGGAACCAGCGGTTATTCGAGTACGTCAGGAGCCGCGCTCCTGTGTATCGGTAGTTCCACTGCCGATCCTGGTCGAGTAGTCGGGATGCGACGACATTCGTTCCTGCGAGGTCGAGCGGACTGCGGCTGTAGACGGTGACTACGGCCAGGCTCCGTGGGTTCCGATCGATAGCCTCAGCTGCGCCCACACCGAGGGTCTGCGCGTAAACGGTCGTGGCCCAGAAGCCGGCGAGCGCGAGCATGACCACCGCGAGTCCAACCGCCGCAGGCGGCAGCAGTCCGACACGTCCCTGCGACCCCGCGCCGAACCGAAGGAAGACAATGACACCGAGTGCGAGCAACACCGCTCCAGCTATTGGCGGCATGACCGCCACCGACGCCGCCGTCGCGGCGCCACCAAGTGACACGAGGACAAGGGTGGCACCGAGTCCCACGAGCGCCCGGCGCGCCCAGGTCTCCCGACGGCCCCTGCCTTCGAGTAGACGGGTGAGAACTCGGTCGAGACCGAGCAGAACAGCGCCAGCCAGACCTAGTAGCAGAATCGCACCAAACCCCACCGGTGCGCTCCGCAGCACGTAGTCCTGAGGGGAGTACGAGAACAGGGACGGACTTAGGCCGAAGTAGCCGTAGAACTCGCGCGTGCGGATCCAGCCGATGTACCCAAGCCCTGCCGTCACGAGGGCCAGAGGTGCAACCACTGTAGAGACCGACTCGACGATCTGCATCTTGCTGCGGCGGGCTGTTCTCTGGCCGTGGACGCTGGAGGACATCGCTCGCGTCTTGCTGCGACTGGCTGGCCTCCGGCCGCGGGGGCTGAAGGACATCGCTCGCATCAGCCCCCGTCCAGCGATGAACTTGTCAGCTCCGGCCGCGGCGCCTGCGTTGTCGGAGCTGGCGGCACCAGCGTCGTCGGCGGCGGCGGCTGCGGCGGTACCAGTTTCGCCGTGGTTGTCGGCGGCGGCTCCACCACTGGCGCATGTTCCGTGGTTGGTGCAAGGGAGGGTGTCGGGAGTTCGACCGGAGGTACCGTGAACGTCTCGATTGTGCCGACGGTGGGACGCCCAGCGCCGGACTGCACAGCCCTCTCCGCGGACGTTGAGGTACCGGCAGCCGTCGAAGCAGACGGCGAGATGGCAGACGGCAAGATGGATGTCGGCGGGCTGTTGTTATCGGAGGGCGAGGCCATGTCACATCCGCCTGCCATCATGAGGCCAGCGGCAGCGACGAACGCGGCGGCGCCTCGGTTAAGGTCCACAGCGACGCCCCCACCTCAAGTCCTCGGTGATTCACTCGAAGGTCGACTCGGGCGGCGATTTCGTTACCCTCTCCAGCTGCTGAGGGTAGGCCGAGATCGCTTGCAACCACGACCAAGGTGCTCGGCACTCCGCCTCGAGGTCGGTGAGCAGTTCGGCGGTCATCCGCACGCCGCGACCGTGACCCGGCGGTCACCGTGACCACCGACCTGGGCCAGCGCAGAACAGCGCAGAACAGTAGGTCCACCTGCTCGCGGTGGTGACCTCCCGGCCTCGCGCACCGAGCGCGGCGCACCACCGCTCCCAGTCGGCCCGCCGCACGGCGTCG
>JBGSWT010000350.1:0-4223 GCA_041751815.1 Pseudonocardiaceae bacterium | reverse complement strand
TCGGCTGCGACTGCCAGACCACCGGCGTCATCACCGACGGCGACGGGACCCCGCTGAACGTCGGCTGGAAACACCGCACCGCCACCCCCGCCCAACGCCTCGCCCTGGCCGTCCGCGACGGGCACTGCCAAGCACCCGGCTGCGACCGGCCACCGCAATGGTGCGACGCCCACCACGTCACCGGCTGGTACCACGGCGGACGCACCGACCTGAACAACCTGACACTCCTGTGCCGACGACACCACCGCGCCATCCACCAAGGCACCTGGCGCATCCAGGCACTCGGCCACGGCCGATTCCGATTCCACCGCACCACCGGCCGCGCACCCGCCGACGAACCCAGCCGACAACCCCGCGCCGGCTGAGCCGACCGCCGGTCGGCATCGCTGTCGGAGGTATCTGTGCGCCACAGGACTGCACAGTGAAAGTCCGAGACGATGTCGCCGCACGGGGCGCCGGCAATAGGCCGGAACGGTCGGCCCACATGCGGCGCCAGCATTATCTGGCCCGCCGGGAAAATGCTAGGAGAGCGGTCACAGCATCCGCATCGGCGGTGGCCGGAGAACCGGAAATGTAGCCCCGAGGGGATTCGAACCCCCGCTACCGCCTTGAGAGTGCTATCCGACCTTTCTGGGTGACCTCGACAAACGCCACCAGTACCGGCAGAATCCGTTGCAGGACAACGGGTTCTGGTGTCGGCGGATGTCGCGCCGTGTCGCCTGATGACGGCACGTTACCCGCGCTCCTGTGGTCAATATGTGGTCAAGATCAACGGGAAGCGAGCATCATGGCGAGCCTGCGGTACCGGTCCAACGGCTGGGACCTGCGTTATCGACAGCGTGACGGCCGCGAGCGAACCGAGCGCTTCGCCGGCGGCAGCGCGCGGCGTGCCCCGCAGGAGGCCCTCGAACGCAAGGCCGAGGTCGAGGCCCAGCTTTACCGGGGCACCTACATCGCACGCGAGGACCGCGAGCTACCGTTCGAGCTGAGCTACCAGCGCTGGTGGAGCAGCCGGCAGGTCAGCGACACCCGCCGGCACACCGACGCGCAGCGGGCGACCAAGCACGTCCTCCCCTACTGGGGCAAGTGGCCGATCGGCTCCATCAGGCCCTCCGACATCGACGACTGGATCGCACTGTTGTCGGCAACCCTCGGCCCCCACTCGGTCCGCGCGTGCTACGGCCTGCTGAGAGGTCCGCTCCGGCGAGCGGCCCGCGACCGAATCATCACCGACCCGTGCATCGACATCCGGTTGCCCAAGATGCCGGACATCACCAAGACCTCCGACGATGTCCTGACCGCCGAGGAGGTCGACCGCCTGGTCGAGGGCATGCACGACGACGAGGTCGCCTACGCGGCCCTGCGAACCAACCACCGGTACGAAGCCCTGGTCTTCATGGGCGCCTGGCTCGGCCCGCGCTGGAACGAAGCAATTGGGCTGCGGGTCTGCGACTTCAACCCGCTGCGTCGAGAGATCACATTCGGGCGGCTGGTGATCAACCAGAACGGAAGCAAGACCTTCACCAAGGTCGGATCCAAGACCGGCGACTGGCGCACGATCCCGGTCCCGCAACCAGTCCTGGAAGCGCTCAGCGTGCACATCGAGCGGTACCGGCCCGGCGCTGGTCGCGACGATCTCATCTTCACCAATGCGCGGGGTGGTCACATCCTGCGTGGCAACTTCAGCCGCGATGCGCTGGCTCCCGCAGTTAGGCGGGCCGGCCTCGACGGTCGACGCGTCACCTGGCTCACCCTGCGCCACACAGCCGCCTCACTGATGTTCGACGCCGGCATGACTCTCTTCGAGGTGCAGCACCGCCTCGGCCACAAGAGTCCGACGCTCACGGCCAGGGTCTACACGCACCTCATGCGTGAACGCTTCGACGAGGGACGCCAACGACTCGAGCGGTACATGGCCGACAAGCGACGCGTGCAGGCATCCGAAGAAGGTGGCGTCGTCACGCAAGTCCCGGTTCGCAGAGCGGCGGAGTGACGGGCCTCGTGTCACCGCCGCCACCCATCCTCGATGCGGCGCCTCTGCTCCTTCGCGTTCGCTGTCAGAACGCGGCCTTCCTTGTGCACACGCGGCGCTCTGCGTCACCGCGGCCACTTGACTGTCAGTCAGCACCCGGGCGTGTCGCGTCATGCCGCCTCCGACCGCATTGTGCCGCTGAGCTGCGCGTTCGTCGATCGGGGTTGCCGTCCCGTGTCGCCCGTGAGTGCCCGGTGCTGCGGGGTTCGTGAGCATTTCGGTAGCAGTCGCCGACGGGTCTCGTGTCAAGGGGCACAGGGGCAGGCAGGTCTCGGAGGGCGCAGGGGTACGAGCGGCTCCGGCAGCTATCGGCCATCGCCTGGCGTCCACCACGGCTCCGAACGACCATTGCGGTGACCGCCCGCTCATCGGAGGCGCCAGGGTCGGGGTGCCAGGTTGGCCACCGCCTCCTCGATCGGCGTGCTGCCAGCGGTGAGTTCAATGTCGGTGCGGTTGAGGTCGGGGTGGAACAGGCTGGCGGCGATGAAGGCCGCCACGTCGTCACGGGGCACTGCGCCGTAGGGGATCGACACACCTGCGTTGACCCGGCCGGTGCCGGCGTCGTCGAGGAGAGTGCCGGGTCGCACGATGAGAAAGTCGAGGTCCGTGCTGGCGAGGTGGACGTCGGCGCCGCGTTTGACCTGTAGATAGTGCTCGAAGCCCTCCGAGCGTGGTTGGTCGCGCAGTGCGTCCATGAACACCGAGACCACCACGAAACGTCGTAGGCCAGACGCGACGGCAGCGTCTGCGGCCTTCATCAGGCCATGACCGTCGATGGCCGTGGTCATGTCAGCGCCGGTTCCGTGGGCGCCGGCGCTGAACACGACGGCGTCGTGACCCATCATGCGCTCGGCCAGCGTGGTTACGGAGTCCTCGACGAGGTTCCCGGTCACCGGAGTGCCGCCCGCTCGAAGGATCACGGCGTCTTGGCCACCGGCCCGGTGCATGCCGGTGACGCGGTGGCCCTGCTCGGTGAGTAGGGAGGTGAGTCGCCGCCCGACGCCGCCGGCGGCGCCGATCTGGAAGATGCTGCGATGGGCTGCGTCCTGGGTTGTCATGGTGCTCCGATCTGCCTTGGGTGCCTCAATGGGCAAGCGAGACGGTGCCGAGGAACGGCGGTGCTACGCATGTGCAATGCGGTAGGTGTAGACGCGGTCGCCGCGCAGCCGCTGGGAGCCCCGACCGGTCTGGGCCGGCCCGGCCACGGTGAGTGTCATCGGGCACCCACTGCCACAGCCAGAGGTCGGGCGAGCGAAGAGGTGATCCTGAGCAGGTGAGCTGTACTACCCGCCTCGCTCGACCACCCAGAGGATAGTCGCTGCAAGGTCCTCGCGGTGCACGTCGCATACACGTCCGCGCGACGCGCCTAAACCCAGTCGGCGTCCGTGACCGGCGCGGCAAGCCACCGAAGTGGGCCTGGCGAGCGAGGTGGAGCACCACACGTCACGGCGACCGGGACCCGCATAGGAGCGTCGGCAGCGGCCACGTCACTGACGAGTGGGCACATTGTCTCCCGGCAGGTTCGCCTGCGGCGAATACGCGGCCGGCCGCCGCAGCACCTCGTTCTCTTGCTCCAGCGCCTGGCCTCAGCATGCGAAATCGTTCTCCGGAGGCGGTGGCGCAGGTTCGAATCCTGCCGGGGGCACATCCCGAAATCCCTGTTGTACAAGGGGTTCTGGCACGACAAGCGCCTGACGGATGCTTGAGAAGTTGATCTTACCCGCAATCTACCCGCAGCCGGCCGTGAAACCGGACATGCGGGAGCGTGAGGTCCGCCGCGGGCATAACCGGCGTAGCAGAGCTCGAGTCCGCCTTGCCGGCCCGCAGCGCCGCCGGGGACCCGCTGTTCCTCCGTTGGTCGATCTGGCGGCAGGCCGCAGAGAACGTCGGCGGGTCGCTCCTGAAGGGCTCCCGGGTGGTTGGGACGCGCCGGCAGAAGCAGCGCTCCTACGAGACAGAGGAAGGCGAGAAGCGGACCGTCGTTGAGCTGGACGTCGACGAGGTCGGCCCGTCGCCGAAGTAGGCCACCGCGATGGTGTCCAAGACCTGCGGTGGCGGCGGGTCGTTCGGCGGGCAGGACCAGGCCACCGGCGACGACCCGTGGAACCAGCCAGCGTCCGATTAGACGCCCGTTCTGACCGTGAGCGCTTCCACCCGCAGCCGCGTCTGGTGCTGGTGGCCCGGCCAACGC
>JBGSWT010000349.1:0-2392 GCA_041751815.1 Pseudonocardiaceae bacterium | reverse complement strand
CCTTCCAGCAGGCCCGCAGCCAGTTGTGCTTCGGCGAGTTCCTTCGCCGCCACCGTCGCCCGACCGAGGCCCGCCAGGTGCTCGGCGATGCGCTGAGCACCTTCACCCGGCTCGGCGCGAAATTGTGGGCACAGCGGGCTGAGGCCGAGCTCCGCGCGACAGGGATCGCATCCCGACCTCGTCGCGAAGGGTCAACGACCCAGCTCACCCCGCAGGAGCTGCAGGTCGCGCTGGTCGTCGCGGACGGAGCCACCAACGTGGAGGCCGCCGCCCAACTGTTCCTCTCCGCGAAGACGATCGAATTCCATCTGTCGAACACCTATCGCAAGCTGGGGATCCGATCGCGCGCTCAGCTCGTCCGGGAGGTCTTCGCCAGTACCTCGGGGCAACTCAGCGGCAGCGAAGCTCGCGACGGCGTCTCGCTCACCGCCAGGTAAGACCGCTGCACAGGATCGAAGTACTTCGCCAGATCAGCGGCCGTGATGTTCGCCGCGCAACGGTTGAAAATGCTGCCGGTCCGCTCCAGCGCGCTGGCGACGAGCCCGGAGCACACGTACTGACCGTCGATGAAGAACATCAGCTTGCTGCCGGTGAGCATCGACAGGGCGATGCTGATGATCGTCAGCGGTCCGTACCTGGCCTTCTTGTCCAGCACCGATCTGGCGAACGCAACTGCCTCCGCACGGTTCTCGTCCGAGGCCTTGATGCGGAAGATCTGGTAGTGCCGCCCGGTGTAGTAATCAAGTGGCATTTCCCTGACGCCGGTGCCTACCGCCTCGATCAGGGTGCCGTCACGGTCCACGATCAGCGCGGCATGCGCCCAATCCACGTATTTCCGGTCGGCCCCGTGGATCCGCAGCTTCTGTCCTAATGTGATCAACCAGCCTTGGAGACCGTGTGCCTTGACGAGGATGAAGTCACCCGGATCGAACTGTGTCGCGGTATCGCCCGGCTCGAAGTGCTCTGGTGGGAGGGTGCCTACGGGCTGCGCGGTGGAGAAGTCAGGATGTTTGGTGAAGAAGCCAGAAGTCTTCACGTTCGCCCCTTTCGCCGGCCCTCGCGTTCGCAGGAATAGAGGCGTGCGGCGGCGCAGAGATACCCATCCACAGCCAACGACGGAAACACCACCCGTTCAGTCGAATCGGTTTTAGCTGCCACCCGTGAGGTGTCATCGTTCTGCTTGACGGGTACCTCCACGGGACAGCACGACGACCGATCGACCGGGAGGTGCGGCATCATGCCGGGACGCGACGAGCTGCCCAGCACGCTGGAACGCTCCGACGACAAGGCGAAGCGCACGTGGATCAAAGCGCACGACTCTGCGGTGGACAGCTACGGCGAGGGTGAACGGGCACACCGCACCGCGTTCGCCGCGGTGAAACACACCCACGAGAAGGTCGGCGACCACTGGGAGCCCAAGGAGCAGGCCGGCCCGTCGGACAAGCAGGCCGCCGGCGGGGCCGCCGACAGGGACCGCCCGACCGCCGGTGGCGTCGACGCGAACGCCAGCAAGAAGCACCTCGAGCAGGTGGCCCGGCGGCTGAAGATCTCCGGACGCTCGCGGATGACCAAGGACGAGTTGGTGGACGCGATTCGCAAGGCAAATGACCGCAAGACCGCCCAAGCCCGCAGCGACTGAACAGATTTCGCAGGCCGTCCGTCAGCTGCGGAGCAGCCGGATCACCGCCGCCTCGATCCCGGTTCGGACGCCCACGTCGGACAGGTCAGTCGAGTTCGGTGCCGCGCCGTTGAGTCGACCCCAGTTGAGTCGGTGCAGCGCAGGCAGCACGGTGCGGCCTTGCTCGAACCGCTCGATCAGTATGGGGTCTACATAGGACGCCCGGGCTACCGCCGGGGTGTTGCCCAGGTGGTCCGCTACCTCGCGCATCGCGGCAGCCACCAACTTCGCCTGCCCGCGCGCCGTGTCCGGTATTCCCTCACCGGCCTGCGTGGCCAGCGCCACGGCGGCCAGCACGGTGGCGTTCCAGGTGCGCAGGTCCTTGCACGTGTAGCGGCGTCCGGCGAGTTCCTTGACCACGTCGTTGAGGTCCGAGGTGCGCA
Source organism: Pseudonocardiaceae bacterium (assembly GCA_041751815.1). GTDB lineage: Bacteria > Actinomycetota > Actinomycetes > Mycobacteriales > Pseudonocardiaceae. Next base: position 331 of record JBGSWT010000349.1, on the reverse strand, counting down.
CGTCGCGCCAGCTGTGTCCGTCCCGGTAGGCGAGCAGCTCGTCTCCCCCACCCCGCCTGCGCAGCAGCGAGCCCACCAGCCGGTGCAGGGCCTGATCACGCAACTCGAGCGTGCGGGAGATACCGCCCTTGGCGACGTAATCGATCAAGATTGCACCGCGGTGTAAACGAACATGGTCCCGGCGCAGCGTTGCCAGCCCGAAGCTGCCCTCATCGTCGTCGCAACTCGGCGCGTACTGCTCACCGCCAGCCCGGAACACTCCGATGTCCAGCATCCGTACCGCCGCGGCCAGCACGCGGCGCTGCCCGAGCCCCGATTCGGCCAGCCGGTG
>JBGSWT010000348.1:0-4853 GCA_041751815.1 Pseudonocardiaceae bacterium | reverse complement strand
ACGGCGGGGGCCGGCCGGCCTCGTCATCGGATACGCCGCATGCCCACCCGACCGGCTCCGCGAGGCCGTCCGGCGCCTCGGCGCGGTCGCGAGGAGCATGGGGACGGTGGAGGGACAGCGGTGAAACACCTGGGGATCCTTGCGCACAGTGTGGAAGGCGACTTGGCCCTGCCCCGACTGCACATCGCCGATGTCGTCGCAAGGCAAGCCGCGAAGGCGGGTTATCGCAAGATTGGCGTACTGACTGCCCTCCTGAGGGCCGCAGCAGCGACACGCGGTGTCTACCCTGGATACCGGAGCCGAAGATGCGAAGATAGGAACCGCAGCGACATGGACAGATCCCATCGATCTATTAACGAAAGTGACTAACATGATGGATTCCGATGCCCAAGTGTGGTTGCACGCCATCAACGAGCTGATGGTCACCCACTCACCACAACCCGTCGATATCACCAAGCTGGCGGAAGCCGAAGGCAAGATAGGTGAACGGCAGGTTACGGAGACGGGCCCCGGTCGGATCACCGTCGCGGACGGATGGACAGCCGTCTACGAGCCTGAATCACAGCGGTGGGCTCTCGCGCCGGCCCCTGAAGACAGCGACTCCGCCTTGCCCCTCGACCCATTGTAAGGCCTGACCGAGTCGCCGCATGACTTCGCGATACGTCGATCTGAGCCACCCGATTAAGCACGGGATGACCACCTATCCCGGGCTGCCCGGACCGACGATCTCGACCTATACCTCTCGGGAGGAGTCGGGGCAGCAGCTGGCCAGCGGGGTGTCGTTGCACATCGGCCGGATCGAGATGGTCGCCAACACCGGCACGTACGTCGACGCTCCCTATCACTTCCATGCCGACGGTGCCGACATGGCGCAGCTGCCGCTGGAGCGGTTGGTGAACGTGCCGGTCGTCGTAGTCCGGGCCAGCGGTCGCGCCGCGATCGGCCCGGAAGCGCTGGACGATGCCAGCGCGCTGTGGGGCAAGGCGGTGCTCGTGCACACTGGCTGGTCGCGGCACTGGGGGACTCCGGCATACCTGTCCGGAAGTCCTTATCTGACAAGGAGTTTCGCCGAGGCCATGGTGACGGCGAACGTCGCGTTGCTCGGCGTCGACGCGCTGAATGTCGACGACGTCGAGGACGCGGCCCGGCCGGTGCACCACACCATGCTCGGCAATGGCATCCCGCTGATCGAGCATCTGACCAACCTGGACCGGCTTCCCGACCACGGCACCCGGTTGACCGCACTGCCCGCCCCGGTCCACGGCCTGGGCAGCTTCCCGGTTCGCGCCGTGGCCGTCCTCCCGTGAATCTCGTCGCGCCTCCTGCATTGCAGCTTAGCTTGCGGAGAGGGGCTCATATGCACGTGCATTTAATCGTGCCCCTGAGTGAGCCAGATGCAAATGCGGATGCCCGCACCAAGTGACTAAGCATTTAATCCAATGTTTGAAATTTTCCATACTTCGACGTATCTTTCATCGGAGTATGTCCGCTAGGAACCCCAGCAGTGGAGAGGCCAACATGGATGTTCGGGGGACGTTGCCTATCTTTCCGCCTGCCGCTTCAACAGATTCCCAGGAGCACAGCGAGCGGCCAGTCGACGCTGGATCCGCACCCGTCACCCGGCAACGGGTAGTGCTGCTGCCACACGCCCGGACCGAGCCAACTGATACCCGATCCAATAATCGCCGCACAGGTGGCCGGTGACCCATCTCACATGACCTGGACCGGCTTCCCGCCATGGCGCCCGGTTGACACGATGCTCAACTCAACGGGTCTAGATGAGTGGGGTTGAGCACCCTGGCCAGGAAGACCCTGGTGCGCTCCACGGATGGCGCGGAGATCACCTGCTCCGATGGGCCGTCCTCGACCACCACGCCGTGATCCATGAACACCACCCGGTCGGCTACCTCACGGGCGAACGCCATCTCGTGGGTCACCACCAGCATCGTCATGCCGTTCTCGGCGAGCTTGCGCATCACGCCCAGCACCTCGCCGACCAACTCAGGGTCGAGCGAGGAGGTCGGCTCATCGAACAGCATCACCTCCGGATCCATCGCCAGTGCCCGCGCGATCGCGACCCGCTGCTGCTGGCCGCCGGAGAGTTGGGCCGGCATCGCTGACTCCTTGTCCGCAACGCCGACGATGCTCAGGTGGTGTCTCGCGATGTCGACCGCATCGCCCTTGCTGCGCCGCAGCACCCGCCGCTGGGGCAGCGTCAGGTTGTCCAGTACCGACAGGTGAGAGAACAGATTGAACTGTTGGAACACCATGCCGATCTGGCGCCGCGCGGCGTCGATGTCGACGTCGGGATCGGTCAGCTCGACACCGTTGACGGTGACCGTGCCGCTGGTCGGCTGCTCCAGCAGGTTGATGCAGCGCAGCAGCGTCGACTTGCCGGACCCGGACGGGCCGATCACGCACACCACCTGGCCGCGCTCGACGTCCAGGTTGATCCCCCGCAGTACCTCCAGCGAGCCGAACGACTTGCGCAGCTCGGAGACCTCGACGATCACCTCACCCGCCTCCGCGACCGGCCGCGGCGGGCGCAACGCTGCCGGCACGGCCTTCCAGTCGCCGTGATACCTGCGACAGCGGGATCGTGATGATCAGGTAACACAGGCCGGCAACCAGCACCGGGGTCAAGCTGCGGGACTCGTTGAGCTGCTGGCGACCGAACTGGGTCAGCTCCTGCTGTGCGAGCGTCGATCCCAGAAACAACGCCAGCGACGTGTCCTTGGTGAGCAGCACCAGCTCATTGGTCAGTGGCGGCAGGATAATCTTGAATGCCTGTGGGATGGTGATCCAGATCATCGTCGCGGCCGGTGACATGCCCAACGACCTGGCGGCTTCCACCTGGCCGCGAGGCACCGCCTGGATGCCGGCCCGAATGGTCTCCGCCAGGTAGGCAGCCGACACGATGCCCAGCGCGATCATGATCGCCACGTAACGGTTGAGGCTCGTGTCGGGAAACGCCAGCGGAATGCCGCTACCAACGGCAAGGATCACCAGCAACGCCGGGAGACCTCGGAAGAACTCGATGTAGACCCCGGCCAGCGCCCGGTACACCCCGACGCTCGACAACCGCATCAACGCCAGCATCAGCCCCCATGCGAAACCGAATACGAAGCCGAGCGCGGTGTAGATCACGGTGTTCTTCAGCGCCACCGTAATGACCTCGGGAAACATGCCCCTGGCTACGTCGAGGTCGAAGAACGCTGATTGGATCCGGCCCCAGTCAGCTGCCAGCGCAATGGTCAGGATGATCAGCACCAGGACGACGTACTGCACGCCACGGGCAACCTTGGCCCATTGCCGCTTGGTCAGGGCCATCGAGGGTCGCACCTTCCTTACGCAGCGCTAGCGAGCAGTGCTGGCAGCGATCAGCTGGTCGGTCGCTTCTTGAACCATTTCTCGTAGATCCTGTCGTACTCGCCATTAGATCTGGCCTCGGCGAGCACCTCGTTGATTGTGTTGAGCAGCGCGGTGTTACCCGTCTTGACGGCGATGCCGTACTGCTCGTTGGTATCGAACTCCGCGGTCACCTCGAAGTCGGTCTTGCTGTTCACCCAGTCGTAGAGCACCCCGTTGTCGTTGATGCCAGCGACGACGTCGCCGGTCTCCACAGCGGTCAGCAGCAGGCCGAGGTCTTCGAAGACGACGACTTCGACGCCACGCGCGTTCTCGCTGGCGTACTTCTCGCCCGTGGTGCCGTTCTGCACGGCGAGCCGCTTGCCCGTGAGCTGCTCGAGACCCGTCAGGCCGGAGCCCTTCTTCGCGACCAACGCTTGGGCGGCGTCGAAATAGGGAGCGGAGAAGTCGAAGTTCTGCTCGCGTACCTCGGTGATGGTCATGCCGGCGGCGACCAGGTCGCACTTGCCGGCGTTGAGGTCGGCGCCGGACTGGATGCCGTCGAACGGGGTGTCGACGATCTGCTGGGGGACGCCCAGCTCCGTTGCCACCAGGTCGACCAGGTCGACGTCGAAGCCGACGACCTTGCCGTCCTGTTCGAACTGGAAGGGCTCATAGGGCAGCCCGGTACAGGTGGTCAGCTGGCCGGCCTCGACCAGTGGGATGCCGGTGGCAGTTGCGCCAGGCTCGCTGTTGGCGCACCCAGCAACGAACAAGGCAAGCGCGATGAGCGGGACTGCAGACAGCATGGCACGTCGAGGGAGTCTTGCCGGCCGCATGTGGCGTTTACCAGGGAAGATGGGGTCGTTCACGGTCAGACCAGTTCTGCTCGTCGCGCCGGTACACCGCGATCGGGCGCTCGGCGACCCGGAAGGTGAACCGGCCGGCCTCCTCGCAGATCTCGCCGTCGGTGGCCAGCGAGGCGTGATCGCCGATCAGCTCCACCTCAAGCGAGGGAGCCTCGCGCTGCACATAGGTTCTGGTGTGTTCCATGGCACCCAGCATGAGCGCGATGATCGCGCGGGCCCGGGAGAACCGCCGGTCTGCGCGCAGGTAGCGGATATCGAGCAGCCCGGAGTCCAGCTGCGGCCGCCAGGCCGGCACCATGCCGCGCGGATGGTACGGCCCGTTGCCGACGAACAGCAGCCACAGCCGCAACTCCTTTCCGTCCAGCTTCACCCGCAGCGGCTGGGCGTGGCGCAACGACGCGACGAGCGCAGCCGCGAACGCCGGCCACTTCCCCCACCTGCGCTCCCACTTCTCCCGCAGCCGCACCAGGTCGGAGTAGCCGCCGAGGCTTGCGGTGTTGAGGAAGTAGCGGGTGTGTGGCACCTGCCCCTCACCGTGGACCTCCACCACACCGAGATCGACCGCGACCGCCTCGCCGGTCCGGGTGGCGTCGATGGCCTCCTGCAGGTCGTACACCCCGACGTCGCGGGCGAAGT
>JBGSWT010000347.1:0-3245 GCA_041751815.1 Pseudonocardiaceae bacterium | reverse complement strand
CGCAGTCAACTCATGCAAGTCCGCCACAGAACCCCACCCTACGGCGAGCCCCACCCACCGACCTCAGGCGACCTCGGCGAGGTAGGGCAACCACAGCGGGTCGGCGTCGGGCACCGTGGCCAGTAGCCGCCAGTGCTGCCCACGCGGGGGGCGCGGCACCACCCGCAGCTTCCATCCCAGTTCGCTGAGCAGCCGGTCGGCCTTGCGGTGGTTGCAGCGAGCGCAGCAGGCCACGCAGTTCTCCCAGCAATGTTGGCCGCCGCGGCTGCGCGGCACCACGTGATCGATGGTCTCCGCGCGGGCTCCGCAGTAGCTGCACCGGTAACGGTCGCGGTGCATCAGCGCCGCCCTGGTCATCGGTACCCGCGCCCGGTATGGCACTCGCACGAAGGTACGCAACTTGATCACCGAGGGGACTACGACATTGGTCGTCGCGGAATGCAACACCAAGCCCTCGGCGTCACCGTGCACCACGTCAGCCTTTGCGCACACGACCAAGACGATTGCTCGGCGCAACGGCAGCGCGGTCAGCGGCTCAAAGGTGGCGTTGAGCAGCAATACGCGTCGGCGCCCCCCGGCGAGCGCGCCGGTGGCGGTGGCCTTGTCGGCCACGATAACAGTGGTATCGAGAAGCCCGGTTGAGGTTCCTGAGCGCGAGGCGGTCCGTCGGTCCGCCCCCGCTGGGTGACCCTCCGGGCTGGGTTGTCGGTCGTGCACGCGACCACCTCCGGCAATGCGCGCCACTAGTGCACCATGAAGGCGGCGATCGCGCACGTGTCTGATGTTGACACGTGTCGGTGACCACCGATCGAGCCAGCCGCGACCCCGGGTGATTGGACGCCGGGGATACAGTGCCCGACCGTGGATGCAACTGACGCCGCGCCTGTCCCGGGTCCGTCGGCCCACTATCCGTCGGCCCACTATCGGGGGGCACATTATCCGGCGGCACAGCGGCTGGATCTCATCGAGCACCTGCACGGCCGCCCGGTGGCTGACCCCTACCGCTGGCTGGAGAACCCGGCTGACCCACGCACCGTCAGGTGGGCAACCGAGCAGGACAGGCTGGCCCGCGAGACGCTGGACGCATTGCCCGGACGAGCAGCGCTAGCTGGAGAGCTCGAACGGCTGCTGTCCACCGGGTGGGTATCGGTGCCGGTCTGGCGCAACGGGCGAGCCTTCTTCACCCGCCGTGAACCGGACGGGGAGCACGGCGTGCTGTACGTCCGAGAGACCGCGCCGGACGGCACGATGGCCGACCGAGCGCTGGTGGACGTCATCGCCCTCGACCCGTCCGGGCTGACCACGTTGGACTCGTGGAGCCCGAGCCAGGAGGGTGATCGGCTCGCCTACCAGATCTCCATCGGTGGTGACGAGGAATCCGCGCTGCATGTGATCGATGTGGCCACCGGGGCACGTCTCGACGGACCGATTGAGCGCTGCCGATACTCACCCATCGGGTGGTTACCCGGTGGCCAGCACCTCTACTACGTCCGACGGCTACCGGCTCACGAAGTGCCCGACGGGGAGGAGCTCTTCCACCGCCGGGTCTGGCGACACCGCGTCGGGTCCGACCCCGCAGCTGACCTGCTGGTGCACGGCGAGGGCCTGGATCCGACCAACTACTACGGGGTGCGGGTCTCGACCGACGGCCGCTGGCTGGTGGTGGACGCTTCACCAGGCACCGCACCGCGCACCTCGGTATGGATCGCCGATCTGCACGGGTCCGGCCAGCTGACATCCGTGCTGACCGATGCTGATGCGGCGCGCTGCACGGCATGGGTCGCTCGGGACGGCAGGCTCTACCTGCTCACCACCCTGAATGCCCCGCGCGGGCGGCTGTGCGTCGTGGATCCGTCCGACCCTGCCCCGGCGCGTTGGACCGAGCTGATCGCCGAGGATGCCGGCTCGGTGCTTGACGGCATCCGCTGGCTGGAGGATCCCGACGGTGGTGAGCCCCTTCTGGTGGCTGCCCGCACCCGGCACGCGATCGCTGAGCTGTCCCTGCACGCCGTCGACGATGGGGCGCTGCGCGGCGCCATCCCGCTGCCCGGCACCGGGTCACTGGTCGGTCTGTCGACCGTGGACGAGCTCACCTCTGCCGGGGCCGGTCAGGTATGGATCGGGTGGACCGACTTTCACACCCCGCCCTGCGTGCACCGTTACGCACTGCGCAACGCATCCACTAAGCTCGTCGAACCCGCCCCCGGTGCAGCGGTGCCACCTGATGTGTACACCCAGCAGGTGAAATTCCATTCTGCTGATGGCACCGCAGTGCACATGTTCATCGTCTCCCCCACTATCTCGGTCAGCCCACCTCCAGACCGGCCGCGGCCGACGCTGCTCACCGGCTACGGCGGATTCTCGATATCTCTGGAACCCGGCTACACGCCGTCCGCGCTGGCCTGGGTGGTGGCCGGCGGGGTGTGGGCGCAGGCCTCGCTGCGCGGCGGCGGTGAGGAGGGCGAAACCTGGCACCGCGCCGGGATGCGTGAGCACAAGGGCAACTCCTTTGCCGACTTTCATGCCGCGGCCGACGCGCTGGTGGCCGGTGGCTGGACAACCCCTGGGCAGCTCGCGATCAGCGGAGGATCCAACGGTGGGCTGCTGATGGGCGCGGCACTGACGCAACGTCCGCACGCCTACCGCGCGGTGGTGTGTTCCGCGCCGCTGCTGGACATGGTTCGATACGAGCGGTTCCTGCTCGGACGGACCTGGAACGACGAGTACGGCACCGCCGACGACCCCGCCGAGCTGGACTGGTTGCGGTCGTACTCCCCGTATCACCAGGTGCAGCCGGACACCAGCTATCCGGCGGTGCTGTTCACGGTGTTCGACTCCGACACCCGGGTCGATCCACTCCATGCCAGAAAGATGTGCGCTGCCCTGCAGCACGCCACAACGGCCGACCCGGCCCGCGCTCCAGTGCTGATCCGCCGCCAGGTCGAGGTCGGGCACGCGGCGCGTGCGGTATCCCGAACCGTGCCGTTGACCACCGATCAGCTGTGCTTTCTCGCCCAGTACACCGGGCTCGATCTGGAGGCGGTACGCACCGGATGACCGCGGAGTTGATTTTCCAACCTGACTGTGTCGACGAGGCGGGCTCGTGGTGCTCGCGCATCTTCCAGCTCACCAACAACGACATGCTGGCCCGCTACGCCGATGCCGTGGTCGGGACGGGGCTGCGGATCCTGCTCATCGTCACGCTTGCGGTGCTGATCCGGCTGATGGCGCACCGCGCGATCAAC
>JBGSWT010000346.1:0-10452 GCA_041751815.1 Pseudonocardiaceae bacterium | reverse complement strand
CATCCCGGCTGGCCGATTCTTCCATCGGGTCGGCTCTGAAGTGTTCGACTTCGACGAGCCACCGTTCTTCAAGCAATTCTTGCGTATCGATGCCGACAGCGTCAGGATCACAGTTTCGTGTTTCGGCGTAACCGGATGCGCAGGCACGGAGAGCGCACCGTCCGTTGAGGACCGTTTTACCATTGCACTGTAATGTTATGGCGATTATAAGGCTCCCCCGGCTGCACCGTCAGTCGCCGTCGTTCAAGCCGAGCGAGAACGTGGCTTCGATGTCCCTGCGCGAGTAAGACCGGAATGCAATGTGGGTGTCAGTGCCCAGCACACCGTGGATCTTGGACAGTCGGCCGGCCACCACGTCAGCAAGCTGCTCGTGCTCGGCGACGCGGACAATCGCGATGAGGTCCACATCCCCGGCGCAGGAGTAGACCTCGGCCACCCCATCCAGATCGGCGATGGCCTGGGCGGCCTCGGGAATCCGGTCAGCGGCGGCATGCACCAGCACGATCGCGGTGATCACGTCAGACCTCCTGGGCCGGGGTCGGGCAGCACGATGGTAGTGCGTGCCACGGGCTCCCGGGCCGCTCAGGAGATCGATAGCACCGGCGGCCCCACGTCTGGGACACGTAGGGCAGGATGGCTACACGCAACGGGAGGTAGATATGATCATCGAAGTGATGTGCCGCATCGCCGATGGCCCGCTCTGGCCAGGCGAACTGGAGGTCACTCAAGCAGCTGCCCCCCTGGTGAGCTGGTCAGTGAACAGTCGCGACGTGGCGGAGGCGTGGGACCTGCCAGACGACACCCTGGCCATCGAGCTTCACTTTGCCGACACCACCGTATGGACAGGCGAGGTATACCCGGTGGCTGACGTCCAGCCCGACGTGAAACTACGCGGCATCGGCCCACTCAGCGAGAATTCGATCCCAGTGCACGCTGACGTGGTGGTTAAGCGGATCGACACGATGTTGGCCGCGCGTCAGAGCTGAACGAGGAGGCTAGCTAGCGGTGAGTCGATCTCACCGCCGTCCGGGACCGCACTAGTGCTGCACCGCATTAATCCTTCGGGGGGTTGATCCAGGCAGTGGGATCGGCGAGGTAGAGGCCGAGGGCGCAGTCGAGGGCTTGTTCGGGGGTGCCGGTTGGGTTGCCGTTGGGCAGCATGCTGTCGTCGTAGGTTTCGCTGCTGGCTTGGTAGAGCGCGAAGCCCCAGTCGGTGTCGGTGCCGAGGTAGCGCAGCCGGCACAGGGGGAGTTGTTCGTCGCTGGGCAGGTGGCCGGTGACGTAGCCGTAGCTGCCGCGCCAGGTGATGGTGATCTCTTCGAGCTGCGGCCAGCGCTTCGATGCGTGGAAGTCCAGGTGACCGGCGATGTAGGTCTTCAGGCGTGCGGAGGGGACCGGCATGGCCCCTATGGTGGCGAACCGGTCGGGATCCGCGCTCGGCGTGTCGTCACCTGTTGTGATCCTCTTGTCGGGACCCTCAACCCTCCTTGATCATGTTGGGTGGGTGTGGGGAGGTCGGGTGGCACGGGCCAGCAGCGACGACGTCATCGTGCTCGGGGCGCGCCGGAGGGGACGCCTGGAAGCGATCGTGGCCCGAGAGACCGCGCCGCAACGTCTGGTGCGGCGCGCCAAGATTGTGCTGGCGGCGTGGCGAGGCCAGGACACCGCGGCGATCGCCCGCGTGCTGGGGATCTGTGTGGAGACCGTCCGCACCTGGCGGGCCCGGTTCGGGCGGGAGGGGATGCCGGGCCTGGCCGACCGGCCCCGCTCGGGTCGCCCACCGGTCTACGGGATCGACGATCAACTGCTGATCGTCGCGACCGTCACCCAACAGACACCCGAGACCGACTCGCACTGGACGCACCGGGCACTCGCGGAGTACCTGCGGGAACCGCTGGGCATCAGTACCTCCCAGATCGGGCGGATCCTCGCCTCCTTGGACCTCAAACCCCACCGGGTCCGTGGCTGGCTCAACCGCCCCGCCGACCCGGCGTTTCACACCAAAGCCCAGGCCGTGTGCCACCTCTACCTCGACCCGCCCGCCGACACGGTGCTGTTCAGCGTGGACGAAAAGACCGCCATGCACGCCAGATCCCGCAAACGCGCCACCCGACCGGTCCGACCCGGCCAGCTCGAACGCCGAGAATTCGAATACGTCCGCCACGGCACCGTCTCACTGATCGCCGCGATGAACGTCACCACCGGCACCGTCCACCCCAAGATCATCACCCGCAACGACTCGACGACCTTCATCGAGTTCCTCACCGAACTAGCCCAGACCGTCGACCCGACCAAGAAGATCCACCTGATCCTCGACAACGGTTCCTCCCACACCTCCAAACAAACCCGCAAGTGGCTGCGTGAGCACCCGCGGTTCACCGTGACCAACACACCCACCCACGCCAGCTGGTTGAACATGGTGGAGATCTTCTTCTCGATCATGACCCGCCGCATGCTTCGCCGCGGCGACTTCGCCTCCCGCGACGACCTAGCCAACAAGATCACCACGTTCATCCAGACCTACAACGAGACCGCCAAGCCCTTCCGCTGGACCTACGACGCCAAGCTCCTCAAGGCCGCATGATCCCCCGAAGGATTAACGCGGCGCTGCACTAGTAGCCTGGGACTTACCACACTCGCCGAAGCTCCGCCCCGGGGGTAGCTCCCCGGAACATCGGTGAGAGGTCCCGGGGAGGAGAGTTCCTGATGAGCGCTGACAACGCGCTGTCCATCGGCCGGCGCGCTCGCATATCCGCCGTCGCCGCGGGTTGAGCCTGGATGTGGTTGCTGGACTGGCCGGGATCGGCAAGCCCTACCTGTCGATGCTGGAACGCGGGCAGCGCGGGTTCAATCGGCGGGGTCTACTCGAGGACCTGGCCGACGCGCTGGGTTGCTCAGTGGCGGACCTGACCAGCCAGCCCTACCCGCCGGATGACCGTGGGACCGGATGCTCTCACCGTACGTCACCGACATCTTCGCTCGCCGCAACGTCGGTGGCGTCTAGTTCACGACGGAATCTCGGTGCCGACTGACTTGGCTAGAGGTCTGCGGGGGCTCCGAAGCGTGTCCGGTCTGCGGCCTTCAGCGTGCCTTCGGTGAAGTAGGGCCGCGTCCAGCGGTCATCGGGGCACAGCGATCCGGCCGGCCAGCCGTCGGGATCGGGCGGACCGTCCTTGGCCTTCGATCGCGGGCTCTGGTGCCAGCGGAAGCGGTAGTGGTCGTAGAGGCGCATCAGCTCGACGCCGTAGCAGTCCGCCACATCCACGGCGCCACGGATGATCAGGTAGTTCTCATCATTGCCGCCTGACGCGCTGGCGGAGAGGTTGTGCGATCCGCTCAAGACCGTCGGCGCGTCAGAGGTGAAGTCGATCACGATCAGCTTGGTGTGGATCAGGATGTTGCCCTTCTGGCCCGCAGTCGTCTCCTTGAGGAAACCCTCAAGCCCCTCGTTGAGCATCGCGACGGCAACGAAGTCCGCGGTGCGGTCGCGATGGATGCCCGTGATCGTGTCGGTCGAGTTCTGCAGCCCGAAGCGCAGAATCGCGTCATTCGGTTGGCCGATCAGCGCGTCGAGGATCCGCTTGTTGAGGTCGAAGGCAGTGCAGAACAACACGTCGCGCGCGGCACCGCGGATCTCGGCCGCGAACAGGTCGAGGTCGACCTCGCCGCCGCGCGGCGAGAAGCCCGCGACGATCGGCGCGTCCGGTGACAGCGGGTTGTTTGCGTTGATCCACTTCTTCGTGTCACCCGGGGTCGCGCCGCCAAACAGGATCTCGAATATCTCCAGGTACTTCTGCGCGAGCTCCGGGCGGTCAGCCGTGTGGATGACGTTCGCCTGCCGGTAGACGCCGTTGTGGGTGAAGTTCGTCGAGCCGCACAGCACGGCCGCCGGGATGCGCTGCTGCTGGATGCGGCTGAGCACGATGAACTTGTCATGGAAGATGCGGCTCGTGACGCGGGCCTTCTTGTGGCTGTCGGGCCACTCCGCGACGTGTTCGGTGTTGATCTCGGTCTGCTCGTCGCCGGGCTTGGCATGGTAGATGATCCGCACGTCCGCGCCGCGGTTGCGGGCGGCGTCGATCGCGTCGCGGATCTCCGGCAGCTCGTACTCGTAGATCGCGATGTCCAGCGCCCAAGTCGGATCAAGCGCGCGGGCACAGAAACCCGTGATCTGCTCGAGCGCGCCGCGGCTCAGCCAGGCAAGCACGCGCGCCGGCATGACGGCGGCACGTTTCTCGCGCTTGGCCGTCGCGAGCTCCTGCTCGACTTCCGGGAACTGGCGCGAGAACGCCTGGCTCGCCGCAGCAGCGCGGTTGAAGACAACGCGATGGTCCCCGCGCGTGATGCTCGAGGTCATGACGGTGACCGACGGCCCCGGCTCGAGACTCAGCTTGGCGGGATCTCCATAGACCGGGTGGACGGTGTAGGTGTAGGTCGTGTCCGGGAAGACACCGTAGTCCGACCAGCGAAACTTCTGAATCGGCGCTTTGTCGCTCGCCGGGAACTCGCCCGGCTTGCCGTTGGCGCCGGGGAAGCTCAGACCCCCCGACAGCCATTTGTGCGGCCGGTTGCCGCCCTGGCGCTCGACCGCGAAGCCGAGCAGCCCCGCTAGTCTGTCGGGTCGAACGTCGAAGGCGAGGAGCACACCGGTCGTGCCCGCGTATGCCTTGACCGACACCCCGTCGGACTGCCCAATCGCGCGCATATCCCGGGAGTATACGACCATGAATAGGCGAAGGCGTCGTCGAGCGCTGTGCATCGGATAATTTCCGCTCCCTGCGCTCGCTCAGGATCACCATCGCGTTAGCCTCGTCCGTCGCCAGGCGCGGTTTCGGCGTTTCTCGTGATTGGGCGGGCACCGACCGCTTAACCACCTTGTTGATGTATCACCGGGCCGTAACAATCGCTCTCATTATGGGCGACGTCAACCGGACGCCCTGACTACGGCGTGTCCCGCAGATCTTCAAGCTCGACCCTAACTCTCGGGTTCCCCAACTCAACAGCAGTGCTGTTCCATGTCGACCGCACAGCTCTGGTGTTGAGTTCGGGGAGCAAAGGGCACTCAACTCCCGGCTAGCGACCCGTCCGATCCGCGGGACAGGCCTAACGAGAAGCGAGAGACCCATTACTCAGACTGCCACCGGAGGAATGGAAGCTTCCGGGCCGGATGACCGGGTCAGTGTTCGTCCCGGCGGACGAGGGCTACGACGAGGTCAGCGCCGACATGTCACTGGGCGTCAACGCTGTCGTCGGAGCTTTGAACGCGCCGCCGACCCCGTTCGTGCCCGAGCAGCACCACTTCCGACCCGGCTACGTCATCCTGCTGACTGGCGGCGGCGTCGCATCTCAACGCCAAACATCAAGCCCGCCTGAGCTGAACCGGCCTCGCGAGCCTGGCCGGCTTCAGTCGTCGTCGCCCGGCGGTAGCCGTCCATACGCCCGGCGCCACTGTTCCACCTCGATACGTAACCGGCCAGCATCGTTGAGCGCGACACCCGCGATCGTGCCGAACAGGGCCACCAGAAGAGCCAGCCGAAGATCGACAGACACCGCGGTGACAATGACCAGAACGATCACGAAGGCGGTGTAGGTGGTCATCGTGCGCTTAAGCGCGCGCAATCGGCCAGCAGGTGTCTCATCCGCCATGGGCTGTCCCCCTCACGCACGCAACGTGTCTTCTTGCGAATGTAGGGCACAGGGGCCGCAGCCGGGGATCTTCGATCTTGGCGGGGACCGCGATCCGCAGCAGGTCGCGGACGAGCGCTTTTTCTTCGTACACATGCTGCGCGCGATCACCCGCTGGCAGCCCGACATCGCCGCCCTGCGCGCCGGGCCGACCCGCATCGTGGTCGGCATCGGAAACGAGTCGGCTGGCCAGGTCTGTGACCGCACGTCGACCGCGCTCGCGCGGCACTCGGCATCGAGCCGACGGCCTTCCCCTGCGGCCACATCGGCTTCGCCGAGAATCCCGACGGGTTCGCCACCCGGCTGCGCGCTGTCCTGCACGGCAACTGAGCGATAACCCCACGAGCGCGCTGCGCGGCAGGCTGGCGTCGAGGTGGCGTTTCGCCTCGAGCAGCAGCTCAGCTGAAGCCCACGCATCCTCATCGCCGTGACGTCAACCCTGGCCGGCTTCTTGCGCCACGCACTCCAGCCGGCTCCAGTAGTTCTCCCACCACGCTTGGTCGCCGGCGGCCATGTTGTCGTTGTCCTTCCGCAGGCCGGCCGCCCCGTCGATGAGCTCTCGGACGATGTCTGCGTGCCCGGCGTGGCGATGGGTCTCGGCGATCACGTGTACGAGGATTTGGTGCAGCGTCACCTCGCTCCGGTCGGCCGGCCAGTGCGGGACATGGCCGAGTGCATTTAGCGCCAGCGTGTCGATGGTCGCGTCCGAGTGCGCCCATGCTCGGTGGTAGAGGCTGACGATTTGCTCGCGCGTCTCGGCGGCGGTCGCCCACATGTCTGCGTTGGGTTCGGCGTCGTCGGCGTACCAGGGCAGTGGCTCGTCGGAGGGCCGTCCGAAGGTGGCGCCGAAGTACTCGAGCTCGACGCTTGCTACGTGTTTGATCAGCCCCAGCAGGTTGGTGCCGGTTGGCGTCAGTGGGCGGCGAATGTCGTACTCCGAGAGCCCCTCGAGTTTCCACAGCAGGGCCTCGCGAGCAATCTGTAGGTAACGACGAAGGTCCGCTTTCGGATACGATCCGGTCATGCCGAGCAGCCTGCCACCGGGCACAGACGGCGTGACCGGGAGGCGGCACAGGCGAGACTCGTGCGGTGGCGGCGCACAGGGAACGGCGAACCGGTCCGGGTTGTCTGTCCAGCCAACTCCAGCGGATTAGCCCATGGCGGGCCGGTCAGCGCGCATAACACCCACTATGCGCGCTGGGTGGACTGTTCATGGGCTCGGGGCGCCCGGGGTGCGGCTGTCCGAGGCCGACGCCGTCGCGCTGTGCGAGTGGATCCTGGACCGTGCCGGGTGATTGCGCCGGTCGACAGTGGCCCGTGGATGCAGGCGTGGCGCAAGCTGGAGGCGTTCATCGTTGCCGGCGCTACGAAGGAGCAGATCACTGAGTACGCCCGGGAGCTGGGCCGGGGCCTGCCTGAGGTCCGTGACCGTGGCCTACGCGCAACAAGCCCAAGCGGTGCAACAGGTCGTACAGGAAATCCTGAGCTGAAGGAGGAGACATGGACAAGACTGCGCTGTACGCACGTGACCTCAGCGGTTTGGAGTGGCGCAAGAGTTCATTTAGCAACGACATCGAGTTCGAATGCGTCGAGGTCACCGACCTTGGTGACGGTGCCGTGGCGCTGCGGGACTCCACCGACCACACCCGGGAGCCGTTGCGGTTCACCGCGGCCGAATGGGCCGCGTTCACTGCGGCGGTCCGTGACGGGCAGTTCTGATTGTTCTCGGGAACGGCCCGGCTGGGGTGATCACCCTGGCCGGGCCGTTCTTTGCGCGGTTCACTGTCGAGGCACCACCCCGGCGGTGCTCGGGGAGGTAGACTTTCGAAGTTCGGCGGAGACACGCTGGATCAAGTCCACAGCATCAGGGCCAGCCGCTGCAGCTTCCCGAGCCAACTCGAATGCCGCTGTGTGCGCTGCGATCTCTTCCGGGTCTGTGGAACGCACTTCCCGGGTCAACGTTTCCAGCCAAAGCGTCTCATCGTCGTGGATGCTGAACCCGCCAAGCGGCAGGATCGGCGACGGTGCCGTACTGGGTAGCACTCGTAGATCAACTGAAGTGAGACCGGCGAGGGTCACCAGCCGATCGAGCTGGCCGATTAGCGTGTCCACCGACCCGAAGCGCACTGTCAACGCGGCCTGTCCCAGCACGATCTGTACCTGTCGACGGGGCTCGTACAGCAGCGCCTGCCGCTTGACCCGCTCGCCGATCAGCGCCTCCACCGCCTCGGGAGTCGCCCCCACAAGGACCGGGCCACCCGGCGCCGTCAGCATCTCCCGGGCGTAAGCGACGGTCTGCACGATGCTGGGCATCATCGATGGTTGGTACTCGCGGACGATGGTGGCCTCAGTCTCAAGCTCTCCGATCTGAGCCTGGCTGGCGGCGATGCTGCCCGAGCGGTAGTCCTCACCCCACACCCTGTGCTCAATACGCGCCCGAGTGAGCAGCTCTCCCAGTTCGGCGCGAACGTCTGGGCCGGCCTCGGTGGCTGACACCCATGCGTCGAGGTCGTCGTCGCTGGGCAGCTGGGAGCCCAGTTCCAGTTTCGATACCCGCGTCTGTTGCCAGTCGAGGTAGCGGGCCATGGCGGCACCAGAGCGGAACCGGCCCGCGCGCAGTTCACGCAGTCGATCGCCGAGACTGGCGCGCTGCGGGCTGATGTTCCGCGGCGACACGATCAGGTTCCCTTCGGCAACCGCCGGACCAGATCCGGATAGCGGGTCATGTATTCGGCCCAGGGCATCGCCTGGTGCAGTGCAGCGTCGCGAGTAAAACAGGCCGCGACCACGGTCGCGTGGTCGGTAACCAATTCCGAACCCAGCCATGTTCCGTCCGGGGCGTAGTTCAGCTGGAACAGGAGCCGGGAGTCGAACAGGGTGAAGTCTGAGCGGGGCATGTCATGGGGCCAGCGGCCGGTCACTGGGATGATACGGATGTCTTCTCCAGCGGCCGCGTGTAATCCGTACTCCCACGTGAGTTCGTAAGCTAGGTAGTCGGTGAGGGGTTCCGTCACGACGTGCACCCGCTGCTGGGTGCGGCCTGCGTCCCGGTTCGCTCGCAGCCGCGCAGCCCACTCGTCCTCAACGGGATCCGGTGGAGGCTCAAGATCTCCACGGTGGAAAGCGGCGATGCCTTCGTCCTCACCGGAGCCTGCGTAGACCTGCAATGTTTCCAGGCGGAACACCGAGTACTGGAAGGTGTGGAACGCGACTACCAGCTGGTCAACACCGGGGAGCTGGTGGCCAGCGGTCACATCAGGTTTGCCAGTGCAGCGCGGACGATCTTCGGGTCGATGTTTACCGCACCCTCGCCCGGCAACACGTTGAGCAAGCTGCCCTCTGTGGCGGGGTCAAGCAGGAGGCCCTGGACAACCAGGGATCCGTCCTCGGCAAGGTACACCGACGGGCAGCCGGCTTTCCCTGAGTCGAAGTCCTTCGCCAGCAGCGTCAGCCTCATGACGGTCTCCTCGACGGCTTGGTATGGGCTCGATCATGGCCATAGTGGCTGATCTCCGGTCGTCGTGTCATCTATACCTCGTTCAACCGTATACTAGCCGCAAGTGTAACCTGTCATCCAGGGGTTATATAAGGTTAGTTTGAGGTTGAACACTCCTCGGTTCGGTGCCGCTCAACCAGGACGGGCGGCGCTACCCCACGGCAAGAGGTGACAGCGATGGAACTGGCAGAGCACTCGATGAGCGGTGACAGCAATCGGCGCGTCATCCCCACAACCTGTACCAAGCACGGCGGCACGCCGGGATTCACCAACCTCGTGGTCCGCAAGCGAGCCGGCAAGATTGAGCTTGATCCGCACGTCGACGGCTCCTGCGTGCTCTCTCTGGACGAGGGCGCCGCGACCCACCTGTTCGCCGTTCTCGAGGAGTGGCTGGGATGAGTGAGCGACCTGACACGCTGACCGAGGCGCATGTCGTCTCTCACCTGTTGTTCGCCACCGATGCGCTGACCGAGTGGCACACGACAGGGACCGATGTCGCTGGCTGCGGGGAGCTGGTGTCAGCGACGGGGATGAGCGGGATACGGGGGAAGGGGCCGTAGAGGTGTGGCCTCGACGAACCCGGCAGGTTTTGTAGCGCGGCGGCGTTGTTCGGGTCGGCCTGACACTGCGGGGACCGGTGGCCGTGGGCGTTGGTGGGGTGGCTAGGTTGCCGCGGTGAGTGCGTCGAGGTCGCGGAAGCCGGTCGCGCCGAGCAGCAGGGCCAGTTCGGCGGTGGTCTGGTTGGCGGTGTCGACTCCGTGGGCTTTCATCTCCGCCGCCCAGGTTTCGGCGTGGTCGTGGTCAGCAGCGGCGAAGTGAGACGCCATGACGGCACCGAGTAGGGCGGTGACGAGCTGGGCGTGGGCGCGGCCGCTCGTGACCAGCGCGGAGTCCCGTAAGCGTGGCAGGTCACCGCTTGTGTGGCGTGCGGTGAGCGTGGTGATGACGGTATCGAAGACCGCTGCCGCGCCGGCCAGGGCGGTGGCGGTGATCAGCGGCCGGTAGCCGGCGAGGTGCTGTCGCAGCAACGCCATTGCGTCACCGGCCAGCACATCAGTGGGATACACAGTCACCGCGTCCAGGGTCGAGGACGCCCCAGGTCCAGCCGGCCAAGCCGGTGGGCGGGATCGGTTGGCGGCGCAGGCCAGGAGCGGCGGCGTCGATCGCGGCGGCGGCCAGGCCACCGTGCGGGACGCGGAAGAACACCACGAACACCGCGACTTCGGTCAGCCGGCTGATTCGGGTCTTGCGCCCACTGATCAGCCATGTCC
>JBGSWT010000345.1:0-12791 GCA_041751815.1 Pseudonocardiaceae bacterium | reverse complement strand
GCGCGGCCGGCCGCGCCGCACACCGTTGCCTACCGTGGCCACACGGTTCTCGGACCTGCTCACGGTGGTGTGTACTTGTTGCTGTTCGCGGTCCTCGACCAGCTCGGCCTGGCAGAACATGATCCGCTCGCACCCACCCGGTTGCACCTCGTCGCGGAGGTGATCCGCAGGTGTCGCCGGATCGAAGCGCTGCACGCCGGAGACCGGCGGCCCGCGTTGTGGGCCGACCATCCCGACCTGGCCAGGGAGATCGCCGCGAGTATCGACCCGCAGCGGCGTGACGACGGCTGGCACAACGCATGGTGGGGGCGGGATCCCACTGTTGCCGAAGTCGGCCAGGAACAGACAGCCCACGTCTGTGCGGTGGACTCCGACGGCATGGTGGTCAGCCTCACGGAGACGATCCTCGCAGCGTATGGCTCGATGGTCACCACGCCGGCCGGGATGCTGATGAACAACGCGATGTTCGCGTTCGTACCAGTGCCCGGTTACCCGAACTCTGTGGCGCCCGGTCACCGGCCGCATTCCAATATGAGCCCGGTGATCGTGGTGGATCGCACCGGTCGTCCGGTGCTGACCGCCGGCGCGTCCGGCGGCCAACGGATCTCCGCCGCCGTCGTGCAGGTCGTCGCTTATGTCCTCGACCATGGCCTTAGCGCTCAAGATGCGGTCGCCACACCCAGGTTGGACGTGGTAGGAAACACGGTGCTCCTTGACGGCAGGTTGCCCGACGACACCGCCGCTGAACTGCAAGGCCGGGGCCACCGAGTGGAGCGAGTCGAGGAGGACCTGTGCACCTTGTATTTCGCGAATCCGGCCGTCGTGACTCTCGCCGACGACGGAACCATGCAGGCTGGAGTGAACCCGCTACATCTCACTGCGGCGGCCGGCTGGTGACCGAGTTACGGGTGGTCGTGCTGGGCTTTGGGCGCGGTCGACGGACTGCAGCATCAGCAGCATGACGATGGTGATGATGAATCCGATGATCGATGTGCCTTTGGGAATGGCCTCGGTGACGGCATCCCAGCGGTGGGTGCCCGGTCATGATGGGCCGGGCGCCATGGGGTCGACGGCCGTAGAGCAGCCGGTGATCTCGGCCGGCGGGAGCACGAACTTTGCCAGGACGGCTTCGACGACCTCAGGGTTGCAAGTCAGCCTGGCCGGAGCCAAGGACAAGATCACTCAAATCGACGCCGCCATGAACCCTCATGGCGCCGTTGGCCTGAGCATGTCCACCATCACGGATGTCGAGAGC
Organism: Pseudonocardiaceae bacterium; assembly: GCA_041751815.1. GTDB lineage: Bacteria > Actinomycetota > Actinomycetes > Mycobacteriales > Pseudonocardiaceae. The sequence goes on along the minus strand of JBGSWT010000345.1, from coordinate 11,536 downwards.
GGGGAGCGCCCCGATGTCTCGACCGGCCGTGTTCGTCGGATCCTCATCCGAGGGTCTACGGATCGCTCAGGAGGTTCAGATCTGTCTCGATTCGGTGTGCGAGGTGGAACTCTGGACGCAGGGCGTCTTCGGTTTAACGCAGGGGACATTGGAGTCTCTCGTCATGGCCCTGCCCCGCTTCGATTTCGCGATACTCGTGCTCACAGTCGATGACTTGACCATCTCACGTGGCATGGGAAAGGCGACGCCGCGGGACAATGTACTCTTCGAGCTAGGATTGTTTATTGGATCATTGGGTCGCGATCGCACGTTTATGATCTACGACCGCGCGGACTCTCCCGCGCTTCCTTCCGATGTGGCCGGGATAGCCGCGGCCACCTTCACCCCACATTCCACTGGGAACCTTGCAGCGGCGCTGGGCGCCCCCTGCGCAAAGATCCAAGACGGGATCGAAAGACTTGGTGTCAGAGAGAGCAAGGGATTCCGAGATCTTGAAAAGGCCACTCTCAACGTTGAGGGCGTAGGTGCGACCATGCAGTCACTCCTCCGACTATTGGCCAGGTCTCGGAAGGTGGAGTTGGACATCATCGCGACGCAGTTCGGGTCGATGATCGGATCTCCGCAGCTTCAGCAGATGAGGCGCGATTTGGCTGATCTGGAAAGTACGCTGGGCGAGGACTAGGGGGCTTCAAACCGGATGCACTTGGAAGCCTAGACAGCGCACTTCTGGTTTGGAGGGCTGACAACGCACCCACCCTGTTTCCGCGCCTCAAGTTTAGAGAAGCGGGTCTCCGTAGCGTTACAGTATCAAACTCACCCGGCGGGCTCTGTCAGTACGAACCATTCACGGCTTGCACTACCCCGCGGACGACCACGTCATCCATTGCTGCCGACGCCTCGACGGTAATGCCTGCGACGTGTGGGCTCCACAGCCCGCGGTCGCCAATGACTGCCACCGTACCGTCGTCGGCCAGCCCGAAGTCGTCCACGGCGAATCGCAAATCTGGCCGCTCGGCCACGACCGCGCGCAACCCGTCCGAGTCGATGATCTCCTTGCGGGCCACGTTGGCGACCAGCGCGCCGGGTGGCAACAGGCGTAGCAGCCGGGCGTCTATTAGCCCGCGGGTTTGCGGGGTGAGCGGCAGGTGGACACTGACGATGCTGCACTCGCCGAAGATCTCCTCGAGCCCAGCCGTGGAGAGGTCCGGGTGCTGGTCCGGATGGCGCGTCCACACCATCACGTCCATGCCGAGCGCGCGCAGCAGCGGGATCAGCGCGCGGGCTGTTGCGCCAGCGCCGAGCACCCCTGCTCGGCGTCCGCGTACCTCGATCGACGGGTCAATCATGCCAGCGCGGTCCTGGCCGGCCACTACCGCGGCATGCGCAGGCAGCGCGCGTTTAGCGAGCGCGAGGATCATCATCAATGCGTGCTCAGCGACCGACACCGCGTTGACGCCGGGAGTCGTGATAACCCGCACGCCACGATCGGCGAGTGCCACCAGGTCGAGGTGATCCGTGCCGGCACCTGACGAGCCCACCACCCTGAGCCGGGGCAAGGCGGCCAGCACTCCGGCGTCGATGCGTTCCTTGATCCCGATGATGGCCGCGTCCACGGTGTCGCCGAGCGCGGTCAGCTCGGCGACACCGTGCTCTCGAGCGGTCGCGACCACCACCGTCGAGAAGGTCTGTTCAAGCGCGGCACGGGCGTCCGGGTCGTCGATCACGTCGGCGAGCGCGACGAAGAGGGTCATGTCCACGCACTAGATTGTTGCCCGAGAGGCTAACCACCGCCGGGTCTCCTGCCCGCCAGCCTATCCAGCGGGGTTGATGATGGCCCGGGTAGCGCTGCGGGGGAAGCTGCGGGCGGTGAAGTCCTCGATCGCGTCCCCGATGCGGTCTGCTTCGACGGCGTCACGGTAGCGGGCCGAGCCCAGCACGCGCCCCAGGTTGGTGAGCCGCCGGACCACAGTCGCCGGACCACAGTCTCGGTGCGCCGTTCCGGGTCCAGCGCGAACACCACCACGAGCGCGTCCTCTGCCCCTGCGAGGTCACCACGCAGAGTGCGTGCAGCGGCGAGATCCACTCGCGCACCAAGCTCACCGGCTACAAATCGGGCACATTCGGGCATCTCGCCGAATAGCGCCAAGGCGGCGGTGGCCTCGGTTTCGGCTTGCTCACCATCGCCGAGAGCGACAAACGACGTCCCGGCGCACAGTGCGCGGCGGCAGTGGTCGAATCCGAGCTCACCGCCGATCTCGTCTAAGAATGGATCATCTCCCGCGCGCTGCAACTCGTCGGCTGCGGCGTCAAGCGCGGGCCGTACCCACCGGTGCGACGACCAGCGCGGCATCCACCAGACTCGCGGCGCGGCGCGAGCGAGCAGTCCAGAACATAACGGTGGCCTGTAGCGCCCGAGCCCAGGCGCACAGCGACGGGTGGTCGATCACGCTTCCGTAGGTGTGTGCGGCGCGCGCTTGCTCTTCAGCGACCTCCGGCTGCCCTAGGTCCCAGCACACTGAGGACAGCAGGCCGCACACCTGTCCGGCAAGCAGGTACAGCTCGGCTTGTTGGCGCGGTTTGTGCGTGCGGTCGAGCTGTTCGTACACGGTGTCGCGAAGGCGGACAAGATCGATGAGCATTGCCAGCGGAGGTGTCACATAGTACTCCCGGGCAGCGCGTTTCGCGGCGTGGTGGAGATGTTCCAGCGCGGACGGGTCCAGCTCTGAGGCCGCCTTGATAGCGTGGTCCACCGATTCCCGACCAGCGTTCACGATCAGCGTTCACGATCAGCGCCTCCTCACTCGTGAAGACCGCGACCCCGCCGTTGTTTGCGGGCCCGAGCAGGCGGGACACCGGCTCAGCCCGCCAGTGTTCGAGCACCCGACAGCACACCGGACGCGGGAGGTCTGACTTCCCGGCAAGCCATCGTTTCGCCTGACGTTCCGAGATGTGGGCTTTGCCCTCCCCGCACTCGATCGCAGCGGCGTGGAAACGACCGACGAACTCCCGGACGGACAGGTGCGCAGTCTGCACATGCTGTTCCAGCCGAGTTCGCGGTGCCTGAACCATCGGTCCACCTCCTGACGGGCGCCAGCGAACGGTAGCTACCCCGTCGATCAGGTGGGCTCGATCTCGCCGTGATGTCACTGCAACGGCCCGGCCATTTCCTCCCGGTGGCGATGGTTACCCAGCAACCACCGCGATCAAGAAGGGGGTCATCATCTGGCCGGGCGAGCTAGGCCTGGACCTTCCGCGGTACGGGTCGGGTCAGATAACAGGTAGAGCATGTACGCCGCGATCGTCGAACCGTCGGTGACGGTACCGCTCCGGATCATATTTTCCACATTGTTCCGGGAGAACCGGAGCTGGCGCATGTCCTGCTCTTCATGCTCCCGCGAGTGCTGACCGGCCTCAAGTTGCTCGGCAACGAACACGGTGCAGCCTTGACTGCTCATGCCTTTGGCCGGATGAAGGTAGCCAAGGCGGTAGATGTGTCCTGCGCGTAGGCCGGTTTCCTCGACGAGTTCCCGCCGAGCAAGTTCTGTTGGATCTCCATCCTCCCTGTTGGGGAGCGTTCCTTGGGGAAATTCCCACGAGCGGTGGGACACCGGGTAACGGTATTGCTCGATTAGATGGAATCCGTCTTGCTCGACCGGGATGATGAGAGCGAAGTCTGGCTTGTCGACGTAGGAGTATATTCCTCGGGATCCGTCCGGGCGATGGATCACGTCCTCGCGGAGCTGCATCCACGGATTTTCGTAGACGATCCGGGAAGTGACCCGCTGGATCGTCGCGTCGCTAGGGTCCGTCTCAGGTTGTGGAGTCATACCGGTATACCAACTCGTGTCGGTTGCCAACGACGATGCGATGCGTGAGGTCAAGGATTCGGTTGCTCTGGTCATAAGCCCGGCGCCAGAGCACCAGCACAGGTTGATTCATGTCTATCTCCAACTTCTCTTGTTCTTCATCGTGGGGAAGCCGACATGTGACGGACTCTTCGAAGTGGACGCGGTGGCCGAGTTCTTCCATACGGGAGTACATGCCGCCGGGTCCGGTGTTGACCTCTCGAAGCACCGGGATCTTGTCGACCAGGTCGAGCCTGAGGTAGCTCGTTGACAGCTGTACCGGTGGTGCACCCACGATGCCTTGTCGGCGTGCTCGTCGCAGGACAGGTGTTCCGGTCGGCACGCCCAGGCCGCGCCCTACGTCCAGGTCAGCCTCGACCTCGCTCACGGTTGTCTCGGTGAACGGCTCGTGACCAGCCCTGGTTGCAGAGACATGGAACCCGCGCCAGGTTCCCACCTGGCGTGTGACGTCGTCAGCGGCCCTGCGCACGGTGGAGCCTGCCGCGGGCACCTGTGCCCCGGTGCCCGTGGTAAGGATCACGAGGTGGCGCTCGGCAAGGATCCGTAGCGCCCGACGGACGGTCGAGCGATCCACCTGGTGCTCTTCGGCGAGTTCGCGTTCGGACGGCAGCCACGTCTCCGGCGGGTAAACACCTTCAGTGATCTTCGTGCCGAGCGTGTTCGCCAAGCTCTGCGCCTTCGCGGGTGGTCGGGGCATCTCCGGTTCTGTCACTCCATGGTGGCGGGGGAACTCAGACGACCTCTGTCAGCGGTGACGGTCGAAGATAACCACACCGTAGACCACCAGCGTCGTCTTCCGCGGCATCCTCGGAGCGTCGTGCCGCAGGTCAACACCGACACTGCACCATGTTGCCCTCATGGATCGCTTTTGATAGGTTTATGGTAGTACTACCGTAAGCAATCCAGGCGGCCGGTGGCGGCGAGTGGAAAGGCGGCGGTCCCTGTGAACGCTGAAGACGGACAGAGCGTAGGTCCACGGACGCACCACGCGCAGGAGGAACCGGCTATGGCTCTCCAGCCCGAACCGGCTCGGCGCGCGGCTATTTCTGCCGATCAGGCGGAACCGATCTCGCCGTGCTGTCACCACAGCGGCCAGTAACAGCCTGGCCATGACCTCCCGATGCATTCCCCGAGTGGCGGTGGTTACCCAGGCAACCACCGCGATCAAGAAGGGGATCACCGTGCCGGCACCAGTAACCGTTCCCGGCATGAACGCGACCGTGCATCAGACCGAACACGACCTGCTACGTGACGTGCTGCGCGGGTTCCTGGTGGCCGAGGTGGCGTGCTCACGCCGCGTGGGTGGGTGTGGCCGGGTCGGTTGCGGGGCTGTTGCGGCTCTGGACTCGCTGCTTGCCGCTCATCCGGTGGATCGGCGGGGTCGGTGCTGGTCGCGCCGAGGTTCCGGATGGCTAAGACGTCGACGTCGGGTATGCATGGTCTTTCGAAAGACACATTACTGGTTGCGACAGCCGACTGACCGAGTGCAGGACCATCTGGCCGGCGAGTTGGGCATGGACCTTCCGCCGCTGCCCAGGGCGAGCGACCCGGAAGCCACCGAGGTGTTGCCCAGGACCACCGACCATTCCCCTACGGATTGCTTGCAGACCCCGACCGTCCCGCCGACTTCCACCACTCAGGCGAGACGGTCGGATCGAGATCACAGCGGGGCCGGGGAGCACCCGACTGCCTCCGGCCCCGCTGTGCTCCACTCGACAACCACACGCCGCAGAACAGAGGCGCCCGGTGCGGACTGATAGCCCAGATCTGGTGATCGCAAAGCGGCTGCTCGACCATCTGAAGGCGCGCGGTTTCCAATTCCAGCGAGCCGCGCCGGGCGAGGATGGGCCGCTGGTGGGAAACCGAGTGAGCGATGACTGGGTGGACCTCGTCCACATCGAGGGATTCAGCCGCGGTTGCTTCGCCTGGCGTAAGCGGACATCGTCGCTGATCGTTTCCGGCGAGGGACTTGTGGAACGCCGCGTGCACGGCCATGCGCTCACCGTGCTCAACGACGTGTTGACCTGGGAGACCGCACCGTGACGTCGCCGATAGGAGAGAAACCGTGGGCAGGGATCAAAACAACAACGACGACGACAGCGGCAGCAAGCACGGTCAGGAAGACAACACCGACGCGGCCTATACCCCCGCCTCCTGACCCGAATAGGCACGATCGGTGATCGAACACCGCACTGAGCCCGCCGAGCTGCGGGCACGGATGGTCGAGTGGCTGAAAGCGGTGGGCGACGTGGCCCAGTGGGAGGCGCCGTTGGCGCCGTGGTGGCTGGCGCTGGCAACGGTGCCTCGACACGAGTTCATCCCGGACACCGTGTGGGTCAAGAACCCCGGGCACGGGCCGACGTTGCTGCCAGTGCACCGGGACGACGATTCGGACCGGTGGCTGAAGCTGACCTATGGCGACGATGCGGTAATCACCCAGATCGATGACGGGGACCCGACCGGTCCGGGACTGGCTGGGGCGATGCAGACCAGCTCGGCGTCGGCACCTGACATCGTCGCGGTGATGCTGGCTGCGCTGGACGCCCACCCTGGACGTCAGGTCCTGGAGATCGGCACCGGCACGGGATACAACGCGGCGCTGCTGGCTCATCGGCTCGGCGCCGAACACATCACCAGCATCGAGGTTGACCCCGACATCGCAGGCCAGGCCCGCCAGGCGCTGTCCGACACCGGCTACGGCGAGGTTCGCGCGGTCACCGGTGACGGGGCGCTCGGGTATCGGCCGGACGCACCGTATGACAGGACCATCGCCACCGCTGCCGTGCACCGCATCCCGTATGCGTGGGTGGCGCAGACCCGGCCTGGGGGTCGGATCCTGCTGCCTTGGGCCAACAGCTACACGGGTGCACTCGTGGCCCTGACCGTCGGCGAACACGGCACCGCCAGCGGCGACATCGTCGGCGAATCATCGTTCATGTGGCTGCGAGACCAACGAGAGCGACGCGGACCCGTGGCACACGTCATCGGGCAGGATGAGGACCGGGCAGCAGCTCATCTAACCACACTGCATCCACACTCGGTCGCTGGCTACCAGGACGCCCGGTTCGCGATCAGTCAGCGGGTGCACCAGTGCCAGTGGCGGTACTGGCCCTTCGATAAGCAGACCGGGGTAGGCGTGTTCTGGCTGCTGGACTTTGAGTCTCGATCATGGACCAAGCTGACCCACAGCACCCTGGACGCCAGCGACGACGAATTTCCCGTGTGCCAGTACGGGCCCCGGCGGCTGTGGGACGAGGTCCACAACGCCTACCAGTGGTGGATAGATCAAGACATGCCCACCGCCGATCGCTGGCGGTTCACCGTGACCCCTGAAGGTCAGCGGATCGAACTGGACTAAGCACAGCACGACATCCCGCAGCTCTCGGGAGGCTGTGGGTAACGTGAGGGGAGATTACCTGAAATCACGTTAGTTCGATGATCACTTGCCGATTCTGCGCCGCCGGGATGGGATCGAGGTTGCCTTGGGCGTCTTGATCTTTCACATATCCGGGAAAGTCGCTGCCCAAGCCTTGGGTACCGATCCGATCAGCCGGAGCACCAAGGCTGACCAGGAGGTCTCGCACGGCGTTGGCTCGTTCTTGGGATAGCCGGAGTCGATATTCTGAGGTACCTGCCGACGCGGTGGTTCCAGTCAGCATCGCCCGCCGCCCGTTGGCGATCTCCCTCGCGTAGTCAGCCAACACCGCGCGGGCCTGACCGGGATCACGGAAAACAGCCTGATCGGGCACAAAGCCTACGGTGCCGTCCCGCAGTACGGTGACCGACGGCAGCGGTCCGATCGACTTCACCGCTACCGGAACAATGGTCACTGGAGGCAGTCCGTCCATCGTCCGGGTGCTGGGCAGAGGCGCTTGTTTGACCTCTACCGTTCCGCCCGCCGATTCGACGATCTTTGTCCAGAGCGCCACCAGCGCGGCTCGGGCCGGTACGGGCAACGGCTGCTGTGGTGCCGCCGTGTCGCCGAGCCCGTTGAAAACGACGCGCATCCCGGTCAGGTTGGGCAGCTGCTGCGTGCGTCGTAGGAGGTCGACCACCTCGTCGGGGTTCGCATTGAGCAGCGCACCGTCCTGATCCTGAAATCGCAGGGCACCGGTCGTCTGCAGGCCACTGTCGATCACCACGATGGTCTTGGGTCCGGTCGCGTCGGTCACCGAACGCGCCGCGAGGTCGATCGCGGCAAGGAGGTCCACCTCAGGATTGTCGGCGCGGGTCTGGTTGATCAGATTCGTGAGCTGATTGATCTGGTCCTGCTGGTAGAGGGGATTGTCGTTCGCGGTCTTGAGCGACACCGGAGCCGACGCGGTGGGGCTGCCGTCGTCGACAATGATGGTTGCGGGTGATCCGAGTTCGGCTGCGGTGTCGATCTCGGTCTTGACGGTGTCCAGCAGGCTGGGTGCCACCATGTTCGAGTGCGCTCCCACGATCACGGCGAGCGCTCCCGGTGCGGAGTCCACCTTGCTGGCGCCGCAGCCGGTGAGCAGGAGCAGACCGGCAACGAGAGGGATACCGAGTGAGCGGGGCTTCACCGTTCAACTCCCCGAGTTCTGGGCTGGGGGAAGAACAGGCTGTGATGTCCTAGATCCGCGGCCCACGGCGATCTCGACGCCATCGGTCACCATCGGGTTGGCCAGATCGCGGGCGAGGCGGTGCTGGTAGTGGTGTTTGAGCTCGGCGGCGAGGCCGTCCTGCTCGGCTCGCTTGCCAGCCCATTGCTCGGCGAGGTCGGCGTCCGATTCACGAGCGTGTTCGGCGTCCAAGCGCGCGGCGACCACCTCGCCGTGGGTGGCCACCAAAGCGGCACGCAGCTTGTCCACCCGGGCCGTAGCCGCACGGAGGTTCTTCAGGTACGGGTTGTACCTGGTTGCGCTGCGAATCAGGACGACTGTTCCGACGGCCAGCACCACCAGCAGCCAGCCAACAGTGAGGGTCCCGGGGCCGATACCGGCGCGTTCAAGCAGGGACGTCCCCCCAGCCTGCGTTGCGGAGGCGCTGGGCAGCAGCAGATAAGCCGTACGAATCTGCGCTACGAACAAGGACACACCCACCCACAGGGCCGCTCCGCCCACCAGGCCGGCGATCAGGAAGCCGCGGCCACGCCGCCCTCGGCGAACTCGAGTGACCAGCTCGCCGAGCTGCTTGGGTAGCAGGACATTGACCAGGATGATCGACGCCGCCAGCACCGCCGTCTCCTGCAATGAACTGCCCATCAGCTGGAAGGCGGTGTAATTCAGACCGATTTCGGCGAATGCGGCACCGAGGTAGATTCCCCAGTCCTTGAGGGACTCCCATCGACGGTTCTCATCGATCCGGCTCTGCGCCGGCCAGTGTCCCCCGTCGGCCCCGGGCTCGATGCCTTCCACGATGTCCCGCATGCGGTTGCGATACGCACAGGCATCCCGCAAGTCTTGTTCGAGATGGTCCTCGGTCTGTTCCCCGGTGGCCTGCTTACATGTCGCCCCCCGCTGCAGCAGTTGAGCTCGTTTCCGGTCCCGGTGCTCGCGTATCTCGGCTTCGGCCGACCAGCGGTGATGCCACCGATCGATCTTGTGCTCCATGATCAGCGGATGGCCGTGGGCACCAAGATTGGCGTCGTACATGCCGCTGGCCGCATCCGCGCGCGCCTCGGACTCGACGACGTCTCGCAGGGCGACACCGTCAGCTTCCGGGCCGGGATCCGGTCCCGCCACGACGTGGCGATACTCCTCGCTCGAAACGGGTGCCGAAGGCTCCCGGTGCAGCGGCACGTTGATCACTCCTTAAGGACTCGGTTGGTCCTCAACTCGCACGCGGAACTTCTTCCAGGATGGGGCGATGCCGATGTGACGTTCGGGTCTCGAAATCCTTGAGGAACCAGCGGTAACTGTCCGCCAGCTCGCCCTCGACATCGAGGGCGAGCAACGGCATGTCACCGTTCAGCCATGGCTCCGCGCTGACCGCAGGCGGGCCGGCCTGACGACGGTTCGGTTGGCGCCGCAGCAGCGCCGAATCATAGAGCGCCGCCAGTTGCGCATAACGGTTGACATGGGCGTGGACGGCTGCCCGAGCGATCTCGATCACATGGTGACGCGTACTGCCCAGTTCGCCGAGCCGCTGCTCCGCCTCGTTGCGCTCACGGACTCGCCGGGCGAAAGCGTTGCGCGCCGCTGCCGCCTCCCGCGCTTCACGCAACCACGGGGGGATCGTGGTCATCGGTTGCGGATCAGCCTCGTCGGGCGCTGACGTGGGCGGGGTCGCTTCCGGAGCGATCGCCGGATCTCGACGGTGCTGTTCGAGAAGGATGAGAACAGCCACCGCCTCCCGGTCGATCGGAGTGATCTTGCCGTGCAGCCATGCGCTGACGGCCCGCTGTCCTATTTCGGCCTGGGCGCGCAGCGACTCCAGGTAGGGTGGCGGCAGCTCTGCCTCTTCGCCGGGAGGCAGCCGCGTGGCGTCGCGGCGGCCATGCCAGGCCACCCGCCAGCGCTCCAAAGCCCGGATCGGGCCGGGAGTGGGAGCCTCCCTTTCGAGAGTGGGCAGCAACTGCATCTGGCCCCTTCCAGCTCTGGAACCCCCCATGCTCGGGGGCTGCACCATTGCATACCTCGAAAACGCGGTGTTTCGTTACACATCGCATTCGATCGAGCTACGACTGTCACTCTCTGTAGCTAGCCTCGCGTCGCTTCGGTGGCTCCCGCCAGCTCGGGACCAGCCCGGCCAGTGCGGCGTCCAGTCCGGTGCCGCCGATGACAGCTACCCGCATGTCGGTGTCCTTTCGCGTGATCCACCTCGATGATGCAACCGTGGCGGGTGTGTCGGGGTTCCCTGGGACATGAGCGTTACCGACACGCGCGGCGCGGATCCGGTGCTCGTCGCCCCTCTATTGGCCGCGCTGAGCAAGGATCTCGACGGTGGTTTCGTCGAGCTGTTCGGCGCCTATCGCCGGCTGGTGTTCTCGATCGCGGTGCGGGTGTGCGGGCAATGGACCGAGGCCGAGGATCTCACCGCAGAGGCGTTCCTGCGAGCGTATCGGGCGCTGCGCGGCTACCCACCGGAGCGGATCCTGGCGTTGCAGCCGCGGGCCTGGCTGGTGACGATCCTGCTCAACGTCTGGCGCAACCACGCCCGTGCAGCGGCCCGGCGCCCGGCACTGGAGAATCTGGCGAGCGTGACCGAACCGATCGATCCGCGTGCCGACGTGGCCGCGGTGATCGAGCGCCGGGATACCGGCCAGCAGCTGGCCGGGCAGCTGGCGCAGTTGCCCGAGCAGCAGCGGATCGCAGTGGTGTTGCGGCACGTCAATGACTTGTCGATCAGCGAGATCGCCGAAGTACTGGGCTGCCCGCCGGGGACCGTCAAGTCGCATATCTCCCGGGGTTTGCGCCGGCTCCGGGAGCTGTCCACCAGCCTCCCCGACCTCTGTGAGGTGTCTCATGATCAGCGATAACCACGACCCACTGGCTGCCGCGCTGGCTGGGCTGGCCGTCGACCCGCCCGCTGGATTGATCGACCGGGTCATCGCCCGGTGGGTGCGCGTGCCGGGCCCGATCGGGCCGCTCTACGTGGCATTCACCGAGGCGGGCATTGCCTACGTCCGGACCGGCGACGCGGTCAGTGACTCCGATGCGAAGTTCGCGACCGAGTTCCGGGTCCGCTTCGCGCGGCCGATGCAG
>JBGSWT010000344.1:0-2596 GCA_041751815.1 Pseudonocardiaceae bacterium | reverse complement strand
GCGCCGCGCCACGAGTACACCGCGGCCCTGATCGCTGCCGCGTCCGGCACCGTCCGCCTGGATGGGGTCGATGCCGCGGCCGCGCCTCCTGCTGCAGGAGCGTAGTCACACGTTGGGGCAGCAGCCGGAACGTTGTGCCCCGTTCTCAGCTGCCCGCCCACAGTCCCGCAGTGCCACCAGCCCGCGGAGGTCGTCGACGCGCACCCTCGTGCCGGCCTTGACCTCGACCGCCGCGACGGAGCTCGTTCACCACGAACGACTCGAGTAGATGTCCGAACTGCTCCCAGGCGGTGGGGTCACCTCGACGGAGGGGCTCCGCGGCCAGCCGCAGCAGCCACCCGCCCAGGCCGGTATCGAAGACGTGCACCTTCGGGGCGGAGTTCACCCGTGCACTCAAGGTGGTTCTCCAGGCAGGCAGCCGGTGGATCGCGAACACCGCCTCGAACAACGTCACGTGGTCGGGGCCGACAGCGCGGTTGAGACCGGCCTTCTCGGCGGCTCGGGCCATGTTCAGCAGCTGCCCGGTCTGAGCGACCAGCCCCTGCAGCAAGCGCGGCAGAGCGTCGCGTTGACGGATACGACGGATGTCGAGCACGTCGCGCTGCATCCCGAGGTCGAGATAGTTGCGAAACCAGGTGCGGCGCGCGGCATCAGTGGGCTGGTGCAGGGCGACCGGCATGCCACCGGTCAAGACTCGCGAGACGTAGTCTTCCCGCGACCTGGACCCCGTCCGGTCCCGCAACGCTATAGTCAACTTCGTTCGAGCAAGTATTGAGCCAATTTACGCGCTGCGTTCGTCAACTTGACTCTGAACGGTTGCGGATCCTCGCGGGTACGATGCTCCCACAGACCTGTGACAGCCACGGCGAACGCTGTGCGCGCCTCGTCCGGCACCCCATCCCATACTGAGATGGCGTTAGCCCACCCCTGTGCATCTTCGATCGTGTGACCGGCGTCGATGAGCCGAATGGTGAAGAAAGCCGTGTCGACCCACGATGGTCCCTGGCGCGACCACGCCCAGTCAATGACGCGTGCCTCGTCTCCCACCAAAATGTTGAGCGAGTGAAGATCTGTATGTATCAGGCTGGCGCCGGCAACCAGGTCGACAGTCCTCGATTCCCACTCGACTAGGGTCGACAGGTTCTCTCGTACCCATGGATCGAGATCGGCGGGTGGCTCGTGTGCCGTTCGTCGCCACGGCACGAACCGTGCCCATTGGTCCGCCAGTGCCGGAACGGCAATAGGCGGACACGGCGTCAGCTCACGAGCCATGGTGGTCAGTGCGTCAGCAATAAACGGCAAGTCGGGTGATCCTGGCGAGAGGTCGGCGTGGTGCCCGGCTGCACACTCGAAACCGAGCAGCAGCCAACCATCCATCTCCACCCGCCACAAAAGACGCGGTGCCAGCCTGGGTAGCCACTCATTCACCAGTGCCTCGCGTCGATGCATACGTACCTTGTCGCTAGCGACCGTGGCACCTTTGCAGAAAAACACTTTCTTGGCCGTATGAAGTGTTGCCGAGAAATCGGAGTTAGCCCCGACGGTCGCCGACTCTGCTTTGACGACTGGTCCGCACTTGGTCTCAACTTCCCGGCGAACAGGCGAAGGAAGGTCTTCCCATTCATGGCGATTCATTTGATTTCTAGTTCGGCGGGTTTGGCGGCGGGTCGTCGGCGCAACCGTCCTTACATTGGCTGCACCGCCCATCAGTCAACCATAGTTCGGCATCGGTCGCAAATCCGGCGGCTTTGATCGCCTGCATGGTCTGGTTGACTTGCGTGCGGGAGACGCCGTTCGTGGCTGTTTTGTCGTCGGTCGGCACATGGTGGATGAAGCGCCCGGCGACACGCTCGCAGAACTTGGCATAATCAAGGGTGTGCAGGACGAAAGCGTGCCAGCCGATGTCTACCTGTGTACTCGGCGACAATGGCGTCTCATGGTTCACGGCGCAAGCCGCCAAAAAGCTGAGCGCGTTGGACATGATGGCTTCGGCGGCTGGAATCTCCATCATTTCGTTGTCTGCGATGTAACGACTCAGGCGATCGAACAACGCTTCAGGGACGAGGGTGCGTCCATCACGCAGCGATGACATGGTAGCGGTCACGATAGACTCCCAAGAACGCGGGTTAGTGATCGGCCAAGGTTAAAAACGGGTGCGGACGACACCCGGGTTTCTTGCTCTTGAAGTTCAAGCATAGCAGGCGAGAAGGTGTACGGTTAGGTCGGGGGCACCGACTGGCTGATCGCATCGGGCAATCTGGCCGCAGTCATAGTTTTCAAGGTACGTGAGGGCGCAACAACGAACAGGAATCGGTGCGGGAGTCATGTTCCAATACGATTTCAATGGTCGTTGGAGGGGGAGCGTGCTGTAGTCGCATCTTTCGGGTCGTCGTCATGTGCGGTGGTCGAGTAGTGCGAGTACGGTGTCGTGTTCGTTCTGGGTCAGTCGGCCTTGGTGTGTTGGGTGTCGGCCCAGCCGGCCAGGCCGGCCTGTATCTCGTCGGGGTCGAGTCCGGTGGCGGTGGCGAGGTCGTCGATGGTGGCGCCGTGGGTCAGCGCCTCACGGGCAAGCTCCCAGCGGCCGGTGGCGACGCGG
>JBGSWT010000343.1:0-8397 GCA_041751815.1 Pseudonocardiaceae bacterium | reverse complement strand
GGGCGCAAGTTGCGGTGCCCGGGCGTTGCTCGGTAACCGCTACTTGCAGCGTCGGCCTTGACCAATTGAGTACACACAATGAATTGCCTGTGACAAGTCTCGTTGTTGAGCATCATCTCGTCCACTGAGCAACTGCCGTTGTGCGCCGCATACGCCAGATTTTCGCTGCTACCTAGATTGTGGTTAGCAGGCAGTACGTCAGCCGGTGAGCTTATGCAAAAGTGGCGTGAACGAATGCGCCTGACCGCGGCGCGCTCACCACGTGGGCGCTGAACGGGTCGCCGCCGTCGCTCAATAGCCCTGGACGTCCCGAACTCAACAGCAGAGCTGTTCCAGGCCACCAGGGCAGCTCTGCTGTTGAGTTCGGGACAACCAGAGCTGTATCGAAGCACCCCCAGGTCCCCCATCCCCTCAGCGACGCAGCCAAAGAGACTTCTGCATAAGACTCCGTGCTTCCATCTGATGGCGTCGGCAGCCGGTGTAGTGCGGGCGCAGGGCAGCGTAACCGGAGTGCGCCGGGTGTTCCACACCAGGCCTGATCGACCCCGACCTGCTGCGTTGTATGCTGCTGACACCCCAGATCGACAATGCCGCAGTGTTGGCGCTGGAAGAATTTTGCTGGGCTGCGAGACCTGGCTGCGCGTCGTCCAGACAGCATCCGTCGGGAGCCGCAGTGCCGCTGCAGCGCCCGCCCATGGATGACCTAATGGCATGATCATGCTATCCACTCGCGGTCATGGAAACCGCCAGATATTGTCTGATGACCACGCCGATCTTTATCGCTGACTCAGATGCAACCACTCTGTGGAAACAACGCATCGCGATCGACCGGGTGATCCTCAAAGATCTCTGGGACTTTTTCTGGACGAGGCCGCCTCGCACTCGACACCGTGAGATTCATGCAGAGGTCTTGGGTTGCTGAAGTGCTCTGGACGCGAGCTGGTTCACTCTGAGTGCGCCGAGTTCGACAGGAGAGCTGTCCCGGGCATGGTGCGCAGCTCTGACGTCGAACTCGGCACAGGTAGAGCGACCAGGCGACGGGTGACGGGTGCCCAGTAATCCACCGGCGCCTGCGCTGTGCGCGCTGGCGTTTCGTTACCTTGCTTTCACATAAGCCTCCGTCAACGCGCGACTCCGGACACACCGGTGCAATTCAGGCGATGCCTTGTACGCCACTTACACCGTGCTTGCACTTCCCGCCTAAGTTGTAATTGATGAGGTCGAATACCTCGTCACCCGGTCTGGGCCGTGGTCCAGACCGGAGGGGACGGAAGAGGGCGCAGAGAGGAGAGTCGTGCGGCTGCCCGACTTGGGCATCGCGTATTAGCCAAATCGGCAATTCCGTCGATGCGGCGTTTGTTCCCGGCCCACTGGGGGCCACTGTGAGGGAGGGTCTGTATGTCTGACGCAGTGAGCTTTGCCGAGATCGACGAGCAGCAGGTAGAGCTGCTCCCCGAGCGTACCGTCATGTCCACAATCTGCCTGGCCGAACCCACCGGCGGCAACGGCGGCGACGGCACGGGCGGCATCGGTACCGACGTGCTGAGCGGCATCGGCGTCCTGTCCCCTGGGACCGCCATCACTGGTAGTGGCATCGGCGGCGCCGGCGGGGCGGTTGTGCCACCGCCGTCCTGAGCGTTGCCGCCGGTTATACATGGCGGTGCCGCCCCCTAGTTGCGGCACCGCCATGTGATCAGCGGCTTACATACGGCTGCCGGTGCAGCACCACCGCACGATCACGTCATCGCGTGGAATGCCGCCAGGAAAGGTAGGGCGGTGTGGCCACAATGGCGGGGCAGCCGTAACGGTGGGGTGGCCGTAACGGTGGGGTGGCCGTAACGCGGCCACCCCACCCAGCAAGTGTGAAACCCCTGCCAAGTCGCGGCACTTTGCGAGACGGTCGGGGTCCGTATCGTCGTCGCCGAGTGAGGCGAGGGCAGCAGACGTCTCTACTCGGTGATGGAGTTCTCCGAAACGATGTGCGTGGGGATCACACGGACGAGGATGTTGCCCGGCCCTCCGTTCAGCTCGGCGAGGCGTTCGGTTTCGTCAACGCCCATGTAGCGGGCCCCGATGCGCCCGGCCCACGCCCGTAGCGCCACCGGATCCCGGCTCAGTTCGGCCGTGCCTTCGACGATCACGAACGCAAACGGCGGCTGGTCGTCATCCACGCAGATCGACAACCGCGGATCAGCGATCAGGTTGCGGCCCTTGACTGATCGCTCACCGGTGCTGAACACCAAGTCGTCGCCGTCGAGGTCGAACCACACCGGCGCGACATGTGGACGACCGTCGGGGCGAACCGTGGCGAGCATGGCGGTGCGGGTGCTATCCAGCAGGAACCGTCGGCGCTCTTGTTCGCTCATCGCTGACATGATCCGGCGCCTGTCCGGCTGGTCAGGGCAGCTTGACCGCGAGGACGTCGAGCATCTTGAAGTCGGGGGCCTGGGCGAAGAGGTCGGCGTTCTCCTGGAGCAACTTGGGGATCTGGCCGTTGACGTGGGCTTGGCGACCTGCGTCGTCGGGGAAGGCGTCGAAGATGCCGTAGGTCGTCGGTCCGAATTGGATCGCGAACCAGGTGATGGTGGCCGGCTCATCCTGCACGATCGGAAGCCCTGCCTTGAGGAAGTTGGCGACGTCCTGTTCCCTGCCAGGCTTGGCCTCGAGGGTGGCCAGCAACGCCTTCGTAATGGTCATCGTGGACGATTTCCCTTCATGTGGTCGGGGCGAAGTGCACTACCCCGGCACTTTAGCGAGGCTGGGTGCTCCTGGCTCCCACTTGCGATGACGAACTCTGACTCGCCGTTGCACGTACGAGGCCAGGGTCCCGGCAACGGAGGTTGTGTAGCGGATCCGCCACACTCTGGCGCAGAAGTACACCTGGGCTGGCCACCCCGCCCTGGACCCCGTTCCACCGCACTGCTGCGTCGCCTCCCCGACACCCCAGGATGAGGCACGCAGCGACGTTGACCGAGAGGAGTCCGGGATGAGCAGAAACCAGACATTCGCGAGTGTAGGAGCGAGCCTGGCGGGAGCGAAGACCGCCGAGATGCGGTGCAAGGCGGGCATTGACGGGCGCGTGCGCTGCTCGGCGCCGGTCGTCGCGGCGGCCGGGTAGGTCCGACGCGATGGACAAGCGCCGCTTCACCACCGCGCTCGGCAAGTACCTCGTCAACCCGATCGTCAAGGCTGCCGTTGCCCTGCGGCTCGCACCGCCGAGCTACGCGATCCTCGAGACGACCGGCCGCAAGTCCGGTCAACCCCGACGGACCCCGGTCGGAAACGGGCTTGACGGCAACACCTTCTGGCTGGTCGCCGAGCACGGTCGGCGCGCGAACTACGTGCTCAACATCGACGCCAACCCGCGCGTACGCGTGAAGGTCCGGGGCAGGTGGCGCTCCGGCACGGCGCACACCCTTCCTCATGACGACCCGCGGGAACGCCTGCGGAAGATCGGCCTGCGCTTCAACGGCACTGTCGTCCAGGCCATGGGGACCGAACTACTCACCGTCAGGATCGACCTTGATCCCTAAGCGCTTGCCTCCGGTTTCACTGAGCGGCTTGGGTGAGTGTGGTCATCAAGTGCGGTCTGAGCCCACTGGACTGGCGCAGCCATGCCGTCGACGAACGAGCTGATCATCCGATCGGCGTTTACCGTGCCCAGTGCGGTCATCTGCTGATGATGATTACTGCTTTGCCCGAGATGCCCGGATCGATCCGGCCGAGCTGGGATATGACGATGTGCGCCAGACCGGACTGATCCGCGGAGGCGGGGAGATGGCGCCCTTATCGAAGCACACCGACGGCACAACGAACAGGCAGACGGATGCAGACAACCGCACATCGGGCTGTCATGCTGTCTCAGTTATTCTTGGGTTGCTGCACGCCGCATTCCGCTCTGAAGTCGAATCGGTACTTAACGGAGTGGGCTGCAATGCGACAGAGTCTGCCGCCACACCAGGCGAGCCGCTTCTGTCTCTTCCAGCATGTGGCCATCCCCGAGCTTCAGTGGGATCTTAATCTATGATGGACCTTCATCGACACAGTTACAGATTGATGCCAATACAGATTGATGCCAAACCGTACGATTTGTCGCGGTCAGATAGCTACGGCTTCACCCTTGTTTCAGGGGGCCGGTTTTGCGAACGACAGAGGTTAGCCTATTATCGTATTATCCGCAACGTCGAACCCTTCCCCGAAGGCGCTGAACGACCCGTCCTGCCGACAGATCTTAAGTAGGAGTTCTCATGATCTCACAGACTGGCCAGGCCAGCCTATTCGACAGAGGTGCCGCTCAGGCTGTCACTGAGCGGCGCACTAGCGATGCGGAGTGCGGCTTCTGTGCTGTGATACGGGGTGAGCAAAAAGTAACGCTTATTCATGAGAACGATCGCCTTATGTCATTTTTGGATCACCGGCCGTTGTTCCACGGTCACGTCCTGTTAATTCCGAAGATTCATGTGCTCCTAATGAGCGAGCTGCCGGCAGACCGGATACAAGACTTCTTCATGGAAGCACAACGACTTGAACGGGCGGTCGAAACCGCTCTTGAGGCTGACGGGTCAATGATCCTCATCAATAACGTTGTGAGCCAATCCGTCCCGCACCTGCACCTGCACGTAATTCCCCGCCGCAAGAAAGATGGGCTACGGTTCTGGCTAGGACCACGGCATCCGTATGACTCGGAGCACCCAGCCGACCTCTACGCTGGCAAGATTCGAGCAGCGCTCGCGACAGTAACCTGACCTACTACAAGATCAATGAGGCTATGGCGTGTCCCGCAGATCTTCAAGCTCCACCCTCACTCTCGGGTTCCCCAACTCAACAGCAGTGCTGTTCGAAATCGACCGCACAGCTCTGGTGTTGAGTTCGGGAACCAAGGGCACTCAACTCCCGGCTACCGACCCGTCTGTGATCCGCGGGACACGGCCTAGGTTCGATTGCCTACGTGGATCTTCCGGGCATCAGTCAGTAAGGGCCCACTCTTCCTCACGAAAGTACCTAGGTTACGTTTTATTCACCGACACCATGATGTGGTCTAGGCATCGCCAGATGCGATTATTGTGTACTGGTCGCCTTCTAGAGCAACCAACTTGCCTTTGCGCTTCGAGCAGATCATAACACGCCCGAAAGCCAATTTTATTGCTTGAGGTGTCCGGCTTCCCTTGCCAACGCTTCAAGGCCATACCGCGCTACATGCTCCGAGTTGTCCAGATCGATAGTGCGGATACCGTCGCTCTTCAGGCGGTCATTGATAGTTGCGAGGTTGTTGCGTACGGTCTCCTTCTCGGGATCGGTGGTCTTGCCCCGATGCGGCTTGCCAGCATGCTCCAGAGTCGAGTAGTCCAGCTTGTCGACAGACGACGATGGTGCCGGCCTAGCTTGCTTACGCGGTGGATACGCAGGTTCTGCTCGCCGGATAATGTCCGCCATATCCATGCCGCCAGCGAGGTTGTTGAATTCCTCGATCTCCATCGTGATGACTTCTGGCTCCGACCCATCGCCCGGGTAAAGTTTTAGACTGACGACGCTCAACGAGCCTTTGTGGATGGGCTCAACCTCGTCTTGAGCGACCTCGATTTCTACGGGACCGTTCTCGAGGGCCGGGTGCTGTTCGACAACAATACGCACCATAGTGTCATCATCCTCGATGATTTTATTGGTCAAATCTGAGAAGCGAACCATACGTTGTGCCATGCCGTGCCGCACCTGACCTTTCCTCTGTGGAAAATACTTGCGCCAGATGCTATCACCAGCGCTGGGAGGCGTTCTCAAGGCCTCCACCATCCCCTGCGGCTATGCGCCCGTTTCGAAATCATCAACTTTGCCCGCCTGAGGTGCCGCCTAGACAGCGGAGGAGCTTAGCGGCCTTGGGGTCCGGGGCAACGACCCACGTCTCGTCCAGGAGCGCTTCTTCTCGGGCGTGCGTCATGAGCGCCTCGTCCGAGAAATGTATATACAAGCCGGCGAAGTCAACGACTCTCACGGTTCTGCTATGCCATAAGTTTGCCGACGGAAGCCGCTCCAGTTAATCGATGGAAGGCGGTTTACTTGCCTTGCTTGCGGAGTACACCGGCCTGAGAGTGAGGATTCGGATGCCTCCACGTAAGTCCTAGGCACGCTGTAGCAGGCCAAATCAGCTAGTTATACCCGTCTGGTCTCCAGGGCTTCCAAGACCACATGCCACGGGTACCGCGCCAGATACTTCGAGCCTTGGTGCGGCACGTGCGGTTCGTAGCCTTCCGTTCCGAGCAAGACCTTCACGCCCGCCTCGCGTAATTCCTTGACGCTACGACCGAAAGCCGGATGCGCTGCCTGGGCGGCATTGAGGAACGGCAGTGCCGCAAGAGGCAGGCCAAGACCGATACCTTCAGTCAACAGCCCTAGCGCCAGCGTGTCTGAGATCCCGGCTGCCCACTTGTTGATGGTGTTGAAGCTAGCGCCACCCACTACGATGGCGTCGGCTGGAGGCAACACGTCGGGCGAGCCCGGCTGTTTGTACTCCGACCGGACCGGATAGCCGGTTTGAGCTTCGAGTGCAGATTGGTCGACGAAGCGCAACGCCGATGGTGTGGCGATCACAAAAGGCTTCCAGCTTGATGCCTGCGCCAAAGTAACCAGTTTACCAATGTCTCGGGCCGCGGGCGTCGCGCAGGTGATGAGATAGAGCATCCGGCGAGACGGCTCTTGTTGACTGCTCACACCGCTACTCCGACTGCTCGCGCCAGCCTGGTGACACCCACCATCGGGGTTAAGCTGCGCGGGTAGCTACGCACGAGATCGGTAATGATCAGCTTAGTCAGTTGACGGCAGCGCACCTCTTCCGGGGCAAGCTGGTCAGCATCAAGGAGGGTGGCGGCGGCCTGGTCGCGCTGCCCGGCCTGGAGATGTCCCCGTGTTACATCGAGCAAGTGGCTAGCCCGGCGCTCACGGGGTAGATGCATGAGATCACCGTGGGAACGGTCCATCAGGTCATGTTGTCCGTGGCTGGTCGAGCAATTCGATGCCGATGGCGACGACGCCGAGGGCTTCGCGTTCGGGGGGATAGATCTGGCGGATGTTGGCCAGTTGCTCCTCGCGGGCTGCGAGCGGGTTGACCGAGGTGACTTCCTCGTGGTCGAACATCTCGTCGAAGGTGGCGTAGCGGGCGACGCGGGTCACGCGACTGAGGACCTGATCACCTTGGCAACGGAACCGGATCAGCGAGCCTTCTTTGATCTTTTTGCGGCTGGAGTCGTTGACCCTGATCTCGGTGGTCTTGCGGCCGGAGGCGATGAGGTCGAAGTAGCGCTTGTAGATTCCCATCTCGTGGGCGCGAACCTGGGGTTCGGCAGGGTGTGCGGTCATGAGTCGGCCAAGTTCCTTGACGGTGAACGAGCGGAAGAAGTGCTTGGGGTCGGTGAGTAGCTCCCCGACGAGCCAGACCAGGGCGTCGACGTAGTTGTCAACGCTGTCCGGCCAGGCGGTGGTGTCGAGCATCCAGGGCTCGACGTCGGCGGGCAGGACACCCTTGCCCTCCTCGCGAAGCAGCGACTTAGACAGTTTCGCCCCGGTCGGGGCGAGCCACCCGAGACCTAATCGACTGATGCCATCACCGTAGGGTCCCCGTCGACGCACGCCCAGTAGGCCAAGTTCGCAGCAGATCCTGACGTCGATGCACCACTTTAGGGGCAAAAACTCGTGCGCTGCGATCCAGGCGCGTAGATCAGAAGCACGTCGACCCGACCGTCGAGCGTTAAGGCGGGCGAGCGTCCGGGCGCAGCAAACAATCTCGATCCCAGCGGGTTAACCCCGCAACGGCACATGTTCAGATTCGAGCCACCGCCGGTAGGACATGATCACGGCTTGTGTGTGTTGGGCTACATTCTTTGTCGCGCAACGCACACAAGCCGTGATCATGGTGTTCGAGATACGTGAACTGTGACTGTCAGGCGGCGGCTGCGGCGGTGGTCGCTGGTTCGAGGGCGAGACCGAGGACCTCGCGGACGTCACCGACCAGGTGCACGGCGAGCTCCTGGCGCACCGACTCCGGCACGTCGTCCAGGTCTGGCTCGTTGCGCCGGGGCAACAGCACTGTGGTGATACCAGCCCGATGTGCGGCAAGCAGCTTCTGCTTCACCCGCACGCCAATATCGAGCGTATAGGCGATGATATCGGTTAGCATCCCCAACGTCATCTGGTTCGCGATCAAGTCTTCCAGGGGCTCGCTTTCGACGGGCAGTTTCGGCAACAATCGTTGAAAGGCCGCGAGGAGAGCTTCCTGTACCTGCTCGACATCTTCGTCGACAGGCTGCTCTGACAAATAATATTCATTCTTCTCATCTTCAAGCTTGGGATAGACATCTTCCACGAGTTCGACAAATGCATTCCGGTACAGCCTATCGGTTGTGAATTCGC
>JBGSWT010000342.1:0-4519 GCA_041751815.1 Pseudonocardiaceae bacterium | reverse complement strand
CACAATCAGCGAGGAGGCCGAGTATGGGTTCGGTGATCAAGAAGCGCCGCAAGCGTATGTCCAAGAAGAAGCACCGCAAGTTGCTGCGTAAGACCCGGGTCCAGCGTCGCAAGCTGGGGAAGTAAACCCCACGCGCGGTCGACGGCCTGATCCTTCAGCGACGGCTCGCGGTTGGAATAGGCCGGTATCACACCGCTGCCGGTATCGACTCTCCCTCGCGTCCGTAGTCCGTAGCATGATGAGCGGTTGCCCGCGTGTGGCCAGGGGAGCAGCATGTCGCGGCCCACGGTCCTGGTCACCGGAGTCAGCCAGCTTTCGCTGGCGGACATCTGGCTGCCCCGGCTCGCAGCCGATCTCAGTATCGATCGTGTGCTCGGGGCGCACGCCGTGCCGCCGTGCCGAGATTTACTGCGGCGGATGGGACGCGCCGAGTTCGTCTGTGTCGACCTTCGCAATCCTAGTGATTCCCAAGGTGGCCTCCACCGGCAAGGTCGACCCCGTGGTGCGTGCTGCGACGATTGCACATCCGCGTGACTCTGGCGGGCGTGGGGTCAGAGGGCGGGCGCAGCGCAATGAAAGAGATGAACGTCATCGGCACCATGCAGCTCCTGGCGACCTGCCAGAAGTCGACGCAGCACCGTGTACGGGGGCGAGTCCCCGGGATCCGGCGATGTTCACCGAGCGGGACGAAACCGAAGGACCTGTCGGCCTCGGACTACGCCAAAGACGCGGTGGAGATGGAGAGCTACCTCCGCGGTTTCGTCGGCGCAGTGATGTGAATGTCAGTGATGTGAATGTCAGTGATGTGTGAAAGTCACGGTGCTGTGCTTCACCAACTTCATCGGTCCGCGCATCCATACCGTCTGAATCGATATTCGCGCTGCCAGAGGCATCGACTGTGCTGAGCTACAACGGCCGGATGCAACCGCTGTACGAGGGGGACGCGCCAGCGGTGCTTGAGGAGGCCACCCGGCACCGAGCTGTTGCTGTCACAGGCGATTCGACGGGCTGCCTCGGATCCCTCTGTCCGATACCTGTACGGACGATACCTGTACGGGCGACGCCCATAGTCAGTCAGAGGGCTACTGCGTAGCAGCCGGGTCATCGACTACCTCGGAGCAGATCCGGTTCCTCAACGACGGCTGAGCGCTGGACACAACCCGACTGCGCACCGAAGCTCGGCTTCACTCCTCGGTGGACCACTGTCCAGCGTGTCCGGCTGTGGCGCACGGTGTGATGGCGCATGGGACCACGACACACCGGACACAGGAGCACGACACACCGGACACCACAGCCGGACACGCGTGGGTTAGGACGGTGGTGGCAAGGTTGGCAGCGGAATGCCGGGCAACGGCAAGGGAATACTCGGCGGTTGGGAATCTCTTCCCGGCAGCGGCCGCGGGGACTGGGTACCTGGCTGCCCTGGGTCTGGCCGCAGTACGTCGGGGAGTCCGGGTCGACCGCGCTCATCCTTCTGGGCAGGGTCGACGGCGGTGGGAGTCTCCGAAGGTGAGCCGAGCAGACCCGGCGGCATGATCACGTTGGGCGGTCCCGCGGGTGCACCGGAAGTGTCCGGCAGCGGAACGGCCGAGGAAGTGCCATCCACCGGAATCGGGCTGCAGGTGTCCTTCGCCGGTAGCAGGCCCAGATCATCGTGAGTGCCGGAGGTGACTGTGGTGCACTCGGACCGGTAGTCCAGGGCAGAGATTCTCACGACGACTCGGTCCAGCAGTCCGAGCGTGCTGTCCAGTCGTGCACTGGCCGGCAGCGGCAGCGCGGTCCGGACCGCCCGCAGGCGGGTCTCCTGCTGTTCGGCCCAGCTGCGCAGCGGGATCAGGATGTTGGTCTGGCCGTGGGCAGCCAACGCGGTGAGCAGGCGGGCGCCTGCTGCGGTGTCAGCGTCGAAGTCGTCGAGGGCCCGGCGGAACTTTTCCTGACCAGCCGACCAATTGCCAGCGGCATCGGCTAGGTCCGCCATCATCTCGATCTCGCCGACCCGCGCGCTGGCGAACTCCAAGTGCTTGAGCGCCTTAGGCTGGTCACCGAAGGTCAACCCGAGTTCGGCGGACTCGGCGCTGCGCTTGAACGTGTACAGCGCGTCACCGGGTAGCGCATCGCGGGACAGCAGGACGCTCATACCGGACAGTGACATCAGCAGGCATAACGCTGCTGCTGCCGCCACCACCAGCCGTCCCCGAGTCTCATCGGCGATCCGATGACGATTCCGCGACGTCCTCTGGGGGACAGACCGAGAAGTCACGCGGGCGCTGGACAGCGGCAGAACCGGGCTGGTCCCGTCGTGCACGACGGAGGAGAATTCCGCCATGACGCGCTGACGCATCCGATCTCGCTCAGCTGTATCCGGTCCGACTTTGGACTCGACCTGAGCCCCGACCTGCCGCAACGCTGCGACGACGGTGAGCTCACGGTTCAACATATCGTCGGAGACCTCGCGCATACCGCTATCCACTGCTCGGGCGAAGCGTTCCTGCTCCTGCCCATCGCTGGCCCGACCCCCGGATCCGCGCGTCGTCCTCACCACCTTCGGGCACCTTGGCCGTGTCCTTCGAAGCAACGAGCGGTGACCCGGGGAGTTACGCCGGGCGCCGCCGTGATACTCATCGCCGTGATAATCATCGCAGGCCCTCGGGCAACAGCTGTGCCAGCCGGCGTACCGCGCGGTGTTGCAGCGCCTTGACTGCACCCTCGTTTCGGCCCATCACGGCTGCGGTCTCGGAAACCGACAGACCCTGCATGAAGCGCAGCATGATGCACTCCTGCTGATCTTGGCCCAGCTGAGCGACGCAACGCATGAGTTCAGCGGCAGTGGCCTCTTCCACGACCTCGTGCTCGGGGCCGCGGTCATCTGCGCTGGAGTCAAGGATGTCGGCAGTGGTCATCTCCAGTCGGTAACGGCTGGACTTGACGTGGTCGAGCACCAGGTTACGCGCGATGGTGACGAACCAGGCGCCGACGTCGCGGCCTTGGTAGCTCACTGAAGAGATCCTGCGCAGCGCGCGCAGAAAGGTCTCGCTGGTGAGGTCTTCAGCGAGCGGCCGATCGCCCACGCGGAACAGAACGAAACGGAACACCACATCGACGTACCGGTTGTAGAGCTGGCCGAACGCGTTTTGATCACCCTGCTGCGCCGCCGCGACGAGTTCCCATGCGGCGGTGTCGACCTCTGGGCCGGGGGGGTCGGCCGCGCCGGTACCCACGGGGCCGGTGCCCGGATCCGTACTAGGCGGATCCGGGATCGGCCCGGTGTCGGGGCGGGAGACGGACTTCACGCGATCAGGCATTCCGCTCGATCGGGCCTGCGACCGGGTGGCTGAGCCGGCGCACGCATGCTGCGGGACCGTCCGCACGGCGGCGCGCCGTGGCAGATCGGTCCCGGGGTTCCGGGGTCCATCTCGGTTGCGGCATGAGCCACTCCCTTGTTCGCATCGTGTCGACCGTTCGCGCCAACGGCCGCCTAGCGCGGGCGGAAGCATACGACGCCGAGACGCTACGCGGTGCACATCCCGGGCTGCAGGCGGTCCTTGCCTGGTAGCTGAGGCGCCGAGTTCGATGTCAGGGCTGCGGGGACGGTTTCGGACAGCTCTCGTGTCGAACTCGGCGAGAGCGGAGCGGGTCGTGCCACCATATTTTCGAAGCGATCACGGGGCAGTGGCAGACTAGGGCTGTGCACCATGAGGTGACTTTGCTGGTCCGGGCGGGCTGCCCTCCGTGTGCCGCGGCGCGGGAGGACATCGCTCGAATCTGCGCGGAACTCGACGTTCCGTGGCACACCAGCGACGTGGATGCAGACCCCGAACTGCGAGCCGAGTACGGCGACCGAGTCCCGGTGATCTTGGTTGACGGGCGGGAACACGGCTTCTGGACGGTGCAGGAGCAGCGTCTGCGAGCCGCGCTCATCCGGTGAACAGCATCACGATCTGGTCTCTTGCTGAACCGCCCGCCGGTACGGCGCCGAACTGGCCTGCGTGACTTCGTCCCGTTTATCCATTCGGTTGTCCATCCCGGTGGCCGCCCTGGTCGGTCTGCTGTCGGTGGCCGCCGGCCTGGGGGTGGGGCACCTGGTCGGGGGGCTGGTGTCGCCGACCGCTTCGCCGTTCCTCGCCGTGGGCGGCACCGCGATCGACCTCACCCCGATCGGGCTCAAGGACTTTGCGGTCCGCACCTTCGGTACCTACGACAAGGTCGTGCTGCTGCTGGGCATGGCGGTGGTGATCGCACTGATCGGGGTGGTCGCCGGACTGCTGTCCCGGCGCTCCCGCATACCCGGGCTGGTGTTGATCGTCGTGCTCGGCGCGGTCGCCACCGTCGCGGTGCTGACCCGTCCCAATGCAGGTGCGCTCGATGTCCTCGCCCCGCTGGCTGCGCTGATCATCAGTTCGGCGACGTTCGCCGTCCTGCATGGCTGGGGTCTGCCGAGAGAGTCGCAGGCGCCCGACACCGCGGTGGGGGTGTCGCGCCGCAAGCTGCTGGCCGGGTCGGCAGTGGTCGCTGCGGGCGC
>JBGSWT010000341.1:0-4657 GCA_041751815.1 Pseudonocardiaceae bacterium | reverse complement strand
ACCACCGGACCGCCGGTGGCCGGACCCGCGCACACAGCGGATGACCCAAGCCGTCGGTGAGGCCGAGCCGGCCGACCAGCAGTCCGGCACCGACGGCGTCGGCCAGGACCGGCGGATCCACGTCGGCGACCATCAGCTTCGCCCGGCGGAACATCTCGAGCTCCCCGGCCGGCGAGACGGTGACCCAGGAGAGGTACAGGAAACGGCCGCCGGGCGAGCCCTGGACGTAGGGGCCGGTCACGTCGTGCTCGACAGACGTGCTGACCTCCAGCGTCCAGGTCGCCGACGCCGCATCGCCCGGTTGTGCGTCGAGCAGCTCACCGGGCCGGTTGCGGCGCTGGACCCCGACGTGGACGTTGTCGTGGCCTGCAACGGAACGACCCGGTAGGTCGGTGGCTTCGATCCGGATGCGCATGCCCACAGCCTGCCCTGGCCACCATCACCAGCACACCCACGTTGGGACCCCTGCTCGGGGTGGTCTGCGGGAGGGCTGGTGTGGACCAGAAGGCCTCACCCGTACGTTGGCTCCTGCGGCCAGCCCTCAGGGCTGTCTTCCCAGTCCTGCTGGCGGCCGTAGACGGTGCGGTCCATGACATGTGCCACGGGCAGGATGGCCTCGGTGCCACGAGCGGTGGTCAGGTAGGTCAGGTAGGGCTTGCCGTCCTTGAGCAGGTAGTAGGAGTAGCCGGGCAGCTGTCCTTCCTCGCCCTGGTCGTTCGCCTGCGTCCAACCCCAGTCGTGGTGGTAGGAACTGTCGGCCGAGGACACCCAGACGTGGTTCCAGCCACGCTCCGTGCGCCAGGCCTCCAGCTTCTCGATCGGCGCCTGCGAAATCATCGCGAAGGCAATCCCCTCGTCGAACAGCCGCTGCATGTTGGCGGGCAGGTTGTCGACTGCCCAGGTGCAGCTAGGGCAGCCCTCGTCCCAGTCGGGGCCGAACATGACGTTCTGCACCACCAGCAGGTACTTGTCCCCGAACAACTCGGTCAGCCGGGTGAGGCCCTGCGGGCCTGTGAAGGTGTAGTCCTCCACCTTGACCATCGGGAGACGACGGCGACGCGCCGAGACCCGGTCGTTGTGCCGCGTCACTTCCTTCTCCGCCGCGACTTGCGCTGCCAGCGCTGCGTCAAACCGGTCGCGGTCGACGACCTCCGGTGCGGTCTCTGGCTGGTCGGACTTGGTCACATCTCACCTTTCGCGTCGGTGATGGGCGAGGCCATCAAGAACGGCCACACCAACTACGACCCCGCGGCACTCACGAACTCATCGCTGGCAGCTCGTCGCGGATGGCGTTGGCGTACCCCCGGAATGGATCGAGAGCGGCATGCTGCACGCCGGCGAGGAAGTGGGCGGGTTGCCGCCGCAGCCAGCCGGCGTAGGCGGTCCCAGACCGTCCGGGCACCACATCCAGGAGCCGGGCGTGCAGGACTCCGTGCTGGTCGCGGGTCAGGTCGACCATCGCCGTCACCGCCCGATCGGTCGACCGGTGCCGGCTGGGCCGCCAGATGTGCTCGTCCACTCCTAAGGTGGTGACCCCGGCCAGCCGCCCCGCCCCGGTGGTGCGCCGGATCGCCTCGGTCTTGACCGCCCGCCACAAGGTGTGCCAGTCCACCCGCAGATGCCGGGCCAACGCCGAGACGGTGGTGTCGTCGTGGGCCAGCGCGTCGGTCGCCCAGCCGATCGCCCGGCTGGTCAGCACCGCCCGCGGGGAGATCAGCTCGTGCTCCTCCGACCACGTGCCGGTCGGGCAGCCGACCTCGGCGCAGCGCCAGACACGTTTCAGCCAGATGATCATGACCGGGACGCCGAAGCACGGCGCGTCCGCCGCCGGCACCCGACGTCGACCGTGCCCAGTCGCCACCACCCCACATCACGGGCAGCCGGTCACCTCGGCGTCGGTCTCCACGGTGATCACCATCTCGTGGTGACCCCGCTGCACGTCCAGCACGTGCATCCCGTCGCGGTTGAACATCGCATCGGCCCGGACACACCAGCGCGCGTCCGGACCGCACCTATCGTGATCCATGTCGGGGTCTCTTCGGTCGAGATGCTTGGTCGCTCCCGATCCTGGGAGACCCCGACCCCAACCACCCGGCTACGCCACGCCGCGACCCTCAACCAAGCTCAGATCCGAAGAGCCGAGTTACGGCGCGCCCTCGGGCTGTGGCGCCAGGCCGTAGATGTGCCAGAGGGTGCCCGATGCAGGCGGCGGCACCGGACAATCCGAGACACCAATGCCGGGCTGATTGCCCCCGCCCACGCGGATGTCCTCACCCACGCGCGCCCACCCAGCGCCGTCTTTCAGAACTTGCGCCGGGTCAGCAGACCAATCGACCTCGAACTCACCCGCCAAAAGCACTTGCTGCTTGTTGCCGCTGCTTTCCTCAAGCCATAGGCAGCCGGTGTCAGGATCGCCGCCTAGAACACCCGAGGTCAGCGCCTCCGGAACGATTCCGGAAGAATCGCGGACCGCGGCGGTTGCCGGCCCATCCGTGCTGCCACAGGCGACTAGCCCGCATAGCAGGCTCGCGAGCCCGAACAGCAGCATCGCATGCTTGGATCTGATGGCCCCCTCCATAGGCCTCACGGATGAACCTCGATTCGGATCCTGGCGGCGGCGGTACCGTCGAAATAGGCGTTCATGTCCGGTACAGACGTGAAGATGGAGTAGCCCGTTATGGCGTGGCAGCTACCAGAGCCACCTGAGTGCACCCCGTAGGCCCACCGAGATGAGCTTCCCGGCGGTCTGAAGAACCACGCACCGCCGCTGTCCCCTGGGCACGCGTCGAATCCGACCTGGGGCATTCCGCGCGGGCCATACTCATAATCGATAAACCCGCATACTTGTGACGGAGTGCTATTCATCGCGTTCAGGCACACCATCTCGTTCTGCGAGATGGTCGTACGATAAGTAATCGCCAATGTAAGGTTTGCGGGACTACTTGGGTTGTAGTAGTCGTAGAGCCAACCTCCGCCCGATTGTAACCAATAGGACCGGTTGATGTGGATACGTGCGATATCCACGTCGCCGGCATCACCCGACTGCCGCACTGGACCAATAACCTGCTCTCCCGCGCGCCATAGTGTGTTCAGTTGGGTTTCGCAGTGACCCGCCGTTATTGCCCATCGACTTCCATCAGTGGCGGATGCGGTGAAGCCAAGCGAACACTGAGCGTTCGAAGCAACCCTCGTTATGACGACGCCACCACGCAGCGGAGCACCGCAAGAATATCGACTCGAACACGCGTCGTGTTCGACTACTATAGGTTCTCCTTCGTCAAACTGTATCGCGGGGTGGAGCATAGGATTCTTGGAATAAACCGGTGGCCACCTTTCGCTTGATACCCGCACTAAAACTGTGTTACTTTTGACATCAACGCGGGCCTGATCCCGACCAAGCGACCCAAGAACAGGGTCGACTCCGTTGTTTATCGATTCCGCAAGCGAATGCAATGTGGCAAGACTGAAATCTACCAGAGTCACTTCGGCGGCCACTGCGTCGTTAGCGGCAAGCCGAATGTAGATGGGCACAAGCGCAGGGTCTGCTACCGCCAGGTGAAACGTCCCTAAGGTAACGTCCAGCCATGAGCCTGCGAACTCGGCGTCCTGCCTTTCTCCTATGGATTCAAGTAAATATAGGCGGGCCTCCTGCCCATTCAAGTTTTCCAGAGCCTGCTCAGTGGATACCTGAGGGAAGGCCCGCAGGTAGGCTGACAACATGTCCTGCACGTAGGGTTCAACCTCGGGCAGGCGGGGTGTCCCTGGAGCGGCCCACGTTGTAACGGGTGTAGTGGCTAGACTGATTGCCATGGCTAGTGCCACAGATTGCATTGTCAAGAACCGGCGCCGCGGAGGCATAGTCGGATGGCCCATAACGCTCGAAGATTCAGGCACGGTAGACAAATGGTCCCCCGGGTGTGGCGGCATCGATTAAGTTGTCATTGTCACGCATCGATCGACATAAGAAGATGCAGGACGCAATCGTTATATGATTGTTATCTTGGATGGTGTGGGCACCCCATCGAACCGTGTCAATTCCCCGGAATCGTGTAGACGGTCGGTCATGCTGCGGCCGGTTAACCGTCAGCGGTGCTGCTCGTGGGGTGGTGCTGGGTCTCGTAGTCGTTGGGGCGGATTCCGCCGCACCAGCCGTGCCGGCGGGTGGTGTTGTACCAGCGGTCGATCCATTGGCCGATGGCCTGGCGGGCGTGCTCGCGGGTGGTGAAGGTGTGCAAGTAGACCTACTCGGTCTTCAGGATGCTGTTCACTGCTTTGGCGGGCGGCGTTGTCCAGCGCCGAAGCGACCCGGCCCATCGACTGGATGACGCCGAGCCGGTCGCAGGTTGCGGTGTGTTCGGCGGCGGTGTACTCCGAACGCCGGTCGCTGTGGAAGATCACCCCGTGCACGGTGCCGCGGGTGGCGGCGGCCATCTGCAGCGAGGCCACCGTCAACTGGGCGTCGTGGTGGGGGCTCATGGCGTAGCCAAGCAGCCGGCGGGAGAACAGGTCCAACACGGTGGCCGTATACAGCGGCCCACCGCCGGTGCGGATCATGGTGACGTCACCAACCCACACCCGGTCGGGGGCGTCGGCGGCGAAACCCGGTTGACCAGCTCCGGGGCGGCAGCCCGCTCGCCCTGGCGGGTCAGCGACCGAC
>JBGSWT010000340.1:0-1829 GCA_041751815.1 Pseudonocardiaceae bacterium | reverse complement strand
AGCCGCGCTACTGGCCGGTCTGGGCGCTGACGTCGGGACTCGCCACCGCCCTCATCGTCGCGGTGCAGGGACTCGGGTTGGCGGCCCTGCTCGGGCCGATCGTCGGCGTGCTGCTCACCTGGGCCGGGCGCCAGGTGCTGATCAGGCCGGTCGGCATCGACCTCGCTGATTCCCGGCTGGAGATCCCGCTACGGCTCCGGGGTGGGGAGACGCTGCTCGTGCAGCGGGATCGGATGCTGCTCAAGGTACGCGGCAGCGGTGGTGGGGCGGTGCCTCAGGGCCTTCCGCTGGCAGACTTGACGCTCGCCCAGCTCGGCCAATTCACCTGCAGCGAGGCGCGGTTCTGGCCGCTCCCCGGCGCCCGGCTGCGTATCTGGCGGGGACCGGTGCTGCGCCTGGTGTCCGACCGCCAGCAATGGCTGATCCCCGTGGACTCCCCCCGCGAGCTCGTCACGATCGTCCGCAGGCGGGCGGCAGCTGCGGCTCATCGGGACATCCCTGCTCCGCTCACCTTGACCCCCCTCACATTGACACAGTGGCACGCCCTGCGGTCCTGGTCCGCTCGGCAACTCACCACGAGCCGGTACCAACTCCGCCTCAGGCAACGCACGGTCGGATTCCGGCTTCTCGTCGCCTTTCCGGCGGCGTTCCTCGGTACGGCGCTGTTCAGTGAGTCGATCGCCCGGGGAACCGACCTCGGATCGGGGTCCGTGGTCGCTGGCGCCATGCTGGTGATCGCGATGGTGTCGGCCGCGGACTGGATCCGGGTGCGCCGGCGGCTGCGCGTCGCGGAGGACAACGCACTGCCCCCCGGCAGCCCGGCCTGGGGGGAGCTGCGGCCCGACCACGCACCGCTAGATGGCTGGGAGCCGTGGCGGGAAGGCTCTGATCAGATATCGCGGGTGGAGTCCGATGAGGTCGGCAGCAGGTAGTCGTCGTTGTCGACGTTGACATTGTTGGGCCCGCCATCGGGGCTGAGGTGCTGGCCGTGGCCGCTGTTCCAGGAACCGGTGTAGGGAGTATCCACGTTCGCCCGCACCTCGGCTCCGTCGTCCGTTCTGAATCGCCAGCCCTGCGTGTTCGCCCCGGCGGTGTAGTCGCTGTCTTCCGGGCTGCGCCAGGTCTCGTCCAGCCCCTCGTGCCGGTTCGCCGTCCCGTCCAGTGCGCCACCAATGCTGCCCGAGGCGGTGCCAGACCCGAGGCTCTGCAACGACGGAGCGTTGCCGTGGGCGAGGTCGTTCAGGGCATTGCCGCCCGCGCCGGCGATCGCTCCTTCGCCTGCACTGCGCAGCGCCGCCTCGCCGAAGTTGGAGGTGGTACCGCCGAGGGCGCCGCTGGCCAAGCCGACGCCGCCGCTGGCGAGTCCCGCCGCCACCCCAGAGATGCCGGCGTCCGCCGACTTGCCGAGATCCCACTCGCTCAAGGAGCGGTCACCGCCAGCGATCTGCAGCCCCTGGATCGCCACGTCCACGCCGAGGTTGATCGCGACGTTGATCGCGATCTGCCTGACCAGCTCCCGGAACGCCAGCTGCACGGTGATCCGGGTTGCGGCCTGGGCAATCGGGATGCCTGCGGTGCTGGCCCCCAAGGTAGCGAACGCGGCGGCGACCATCGCGGCGATCTGCGCGGCCAGGATGAGCAGTGCCGCGATGATGCTCAGCTTGGTGTACTCGATGTTCAGCGCGGTCTCGTCGCAGCCCTGTCCAAGCTGCTCGCAGGCCTGCTGCAGGGTGACCAGGAACTGCTCGTCACCGGCGACGAAGCGATCCCAGTGCTCGGCGAACGCGTCGGCCGCCTCGCCCTGGATCGCGCTCAGCGCTGCCTGCGCC
>JBGSWT010000339.1:0-2304 GCA_041751815.1 Pseudonocardiaceae bacterium | reverse complement strand
CGGCCCGCGCAGCAGCGCCGCGGCGATCTCGGGTTCGGTGGGTCCGCAGCCGTAGGACGGGCAGTCGCTGGCCAGCGGGCACACCCCGCATGCCGGGCGGCGGGAATGGCACACCCGGCGCCCGTGAAAGATCACCCGGTGAGACAGCATCGTCCAGTCCCGCTTGGGCACCAGATCGGCGATCACCTGCTCGACCTTCACCGGATCCTCGTGCTGGGTCCATCCCCAGCGGCGCACCAGGCGCCCGAAATGGGTGTCCACCGTGATACCGGGTACTCCGAAAGCGTTACCCAGGATCACGTTTGCCGTCTTGCGTCCGATACCCGGAAGCGTGACCAGGTCGTCCAGCCGGCTGGGCAGCTCGCCGTCGAAGCGCTCCACCAGCGCGGCGCCGAGCCCGATCAGTGATGACGCCTTGTTCCGGTAGAACCCAGTGGGCCGGATCAGCTCCTCCAGTTCGTCCCGATCGGCAGCCGCGTAGTCGGCGGCGCTGAGATACCGGCGGAACAACTCCGGCGTTGTCTCGTTGACCCGCTTGTCAGTGCATTGCGCAGACAGGATGGTGGCGACAGCCAGCTGAAGCGGCGTGGAGAAGTCCAGCTCGCAGTGAGCGTCCGGGTAGGCGGTGGCCAAGACCCGGTTCATCCTGCGGGCTCGCCGAACCAGTGCTAGACGGCTCTCTCCATCGATGGACCGACGGGATCGGGCTGGCACTCCCACAGCCTACGGAGGTGGCACGGGCGCGGTCGCACGGGCCGGACAGATGCGACACGCCGGGGCGCCACCCCACGCCCAACCCATTCAGGTGGTACGGCAGGATCACCCGCACCATGACCGTCTGGTTCGTTGCCGCCATCCCGCCGCTGATCATGTTCTTCGCGCTCGCGATGGAGCGCCTGGAGACTCGCCTGCGCCAGGTTGCTATGCAGGAAAACGTCGCAGTGCAGGAGAAAGAGGTCCAGGAGTTCCTGCAAACCGCCCGGGCTGACGAGGTACGAGTGCTGTTCCGGAGCGGGATCGGCCGCGCCCTGGAACTGTTCCAACGACGTCGGCTACGCCGCATCGCCCTGATCAGATCACGCCGTCCCCGGCAACGGTCCTAGAATCCATCCGAGGTGATCGGCGGCGTCCGGTAGGTCCCCTGCCGGAGGGGGCCGGTTCCGCCAGGGTGGAGGACCGCAGTGAACGACCCTCTGATCAGGGCCGGTATCTTCCAGGGTGTTGATCCCTCGGCGGTCCAGGCTCTCAGCGCCACCCTGGAACCGGTGAGCTTCCCTCGGGCCCACGTTATTTTTGCCGAAGGTGAGCCGGGCGACCGCCTGTATATCGTGCTCTCGGGCAAAGTCAAGATCGGGCGGAAGTCGGCCGACGGCCGGGAGAACCTGCTTGCGATCTTCGGGCCTTCGGACATGTTCGGGGAGCTGTCGATCTTCGACCCCGGGCCGCGAACCTCGACGGCGACCACGGTGACCGAGGTCAGCGCAGTCAGCATGGATCGTGCCGCGTTGCGGGACTGGATCAACAAGCGGCCGGAGATCGCCGAACAGCTGCTGCGAGTGATAGCGCGGCGGCTGCGCCGGACCAATAACATGCTCGCCGATCTGATCTTCACCGACGTGCCGGGACGGGTCGCCAAGGCGTTGCTTCAGCTCGCGCAGCGCTTCGGCATCCAGGAGGCCGGCATGCTCAGAGTGACCCATGACCTCACCCAGGAAGAGATCGCCCAGCTGGTCGGTGCCTCCCGGGAGACGGTGAACAAGGCACTTGCCGATTTCGCGCAGCGGGGTTGGTTGCGCCTGGAAGGAAAAAGCGTGCTCATTCTGGAACCCGAGCGGCTGGCCCGGCGGGCCCGTTGACGGTGGCGGGTCAGCGTCGATCTTGCGCCTGTAGCACTTGTGCTAGCCTGACAGGCATGGAGTCCGTCGGGCTGCGAGAGTTGCGACAGAACGCGAGCGAGATCGTGCGGCGAGTCGAGGCTGGAGCGACGGTGACGATTACGGTGAGCGGGCGACCCGCGGCAGTGCTCCGGAGCGCCGCTGCCCGTTCATGGCGTCACTACGAGGACATCGCGGACCTGTTCTCCGGGCCGGAGGACCCGCAGTGGGTACACGACCGTGCACTGCTCGACGACACGCCAGTGAACCCGTGGACCCGATGATGCGTGGCGTGCTGGACACCAGCGTGGTGATCGCGCATGACGTACCGGAGCTCGACGGCGAGCTGGCGATCAGCGCCGCGACGCTCGCTGAGCTGCACTTCGGAGTGCTGGTCACCGCCAACCCCGCAACCCGGGCTGAACGCCTC
>JBGSWT010000338.1:0-2575 GCA_041751815.1 Pseudonocardiaceae bacterium | reverse complement strand
GCGGGACGCGGCCGACGGTGGCCCGCTGGCACACCGGGTGCCTGATCTGACCGAGGACCGCTCGCCGGGCCGCAGAATTGCTGGGGTGGTCGGTCAATGACTACTTCGTTGATGGACTACGACGAGGTGCTGGAGAATTTCGATCCTGTACTCGGGCTTGAGGTGCACGTCGAGTTGTCCACCGCGACGAAGATGTTCTGCGGCTGTACCAATGTGTTCGGGGCGCCGCCCAACACCCATGTCTGCCCGACTTGCCTGGGACTGCCCGGATCCCTTCCGGTGCTCAATGGTGCTGCCGTGGAGTCGGTCATCCGGATCGGGCTGGCGTTGAACTGCTCGATCGCCCCGTGGTGCCGGTTCGCCCGGAAGAATTACTTCTACCCGGATATGCCCAAGAACTTCCAGATCTCCCAGTACGACGAGCCGATCGCGGTGCACGGCTCGCTGGACGTGCTGCTGCTGGACGGCTCGACGTTCACGGTCGGCATCGAGCGCGCGCACATGGAAGAGGACACCGGCAAGTCGCTGCACGTGGGCGGCGCGGCCGGTCGTATTCATGGCGCGAGCCACTCGTTGCTGGACTACAACCGCGCCGGTGTGCCGCTGATCGAGATCGTCACCAAGCCGATCGTCGGGGCGGGCATCCGAGCCCCGGAGATCGCCCGCGCCTACGTCACCGCGCTGCGGGACCTGCTGCGGACCCTGGATGTCTCTGACGTGCGGATGGACCAAGGGTCGCTGCGCTGCGATGCCAACATCTCGCTGATGCCGCGCGGCTCATCCGTCTTCGGCACCCGAACCGAGACCAAGAACGTCAACTCGCTGCGGTCGGTGGAGCGCGCGGTGCACCACGAGATGTGCCGGCAGGCTGCGGTGCTGACCTCAGGTGGCGCCATCGTGCAAGAGACCCGGCACTTCGACGAGGCCAACGGCATCACGTCGCCCGGGCGGCGCAAGGAGACCTCGGAGGACTACCGGTACTTCCCGGAGCCCGATCTGGTGCCGATCGCCCCCGCCGACGATTGGGTGCAGCGGCTGCGTGCCACGCTTCCCGAGCTGCCTTGGCAGCGCCGAACTCGGGTGCAGGCCGAGTGGAATCTGTCTGACCTCGAGTTGCGCGATCTGCTCAATGCCGGAGCGCTGGACCTTGTCGCGGCCACCGTCGACGCGGGAGCACCTGCCGTCGATGCCCGGTCGTGGTGGGTGAATTACCTGTCCCAGCAGGCGAACTCTCGTGGTGTGGAACTCGCCGAGCTGCCCATCACCCCGAAGCAGGTGGCGCGGGTGGTCGCGATGGTCCACGAGGGTGTGCTGACCACCACGCTAGCCCGTCAGGTCGTCGACGGGGTGCTCGCCGGTGAGGGCGAGCCCGACGACGTGGTCGCCGCCCGCGGTCTGGCTGTGATGTCCGACGACGCCGCGCTGACCGCTGCCGTCGAGCACGCGCTGGCGGCCCAGCCCGACATCGCCGAGAAGATCCGTGGCGGCAAGGTGGCCGCGGCCGGGGCCATCGTGGGCGCGGTGATGAAGGCAACCGGTGGCCAAGCCAACGCCCAACGCGTGCGCGAGCTGGTACTCGCGCTCGTGAGTGAGTAACAGTGTTCCAGCACTGGTACTCAACTCACGAGCACGACCTCAGTCGTGTCCTCCGCCGGGGCCGACCGGGTCGGGTAGCACGAACACCCGCTCGTCGCTGGTGATGGGCGTTCCACCGGTCTTGTTGACCGTGCCCAGCCACATCATGTGCCCGTCAGGGCTCAGCGCGGCCGCGGACACCCGGCCATAGCGCTGCAGCGGGATTTCCAAGGGCTGGCCGACGAACGTGCCGCCCGGTCCGATCCCAACCGCGAACATCGGTGCCCCGCTGCTGAACGCGACTTGGATACGGCCCAGCATGACCACGCACCCCGCAGCTCCCCTGCTGGCTGGCCAGGTCCAGGAAGCCAGACCCAGCGGGTTTCCCGGCTGCACCCGATGCAGCAGATGGTGTGCGGGTTTCTGGTCGGTGATCCACAACTCGTTGGTGACTGGGTCGATGCACAGCCCACCCGGCGCATCCAACCCGCTGATAAGCACCTTGGATCCAGCCGCGTTGCGTGGATCCGGTCGACCGGAGGTGTCGATCCGCAACACCTTGCCCGCCAATGACTGCGGGTCGGTGGCTGCAGCCGGATTACCGGCGTTTCCGGTGGCCACCAGGAGCCTCCCCTGCGAGTCGATCGCGAGCGCGCCTGCATTGCCGGTCGGGCCGCGTGGGATACCGGCCAGCACCGGCTTGGGCACGTCACCGGGGGCGATCCGGACCACCCGGTTGTCGATGGGCGTGGTGATGTAGGCGTAGATCAACTCGTCTTCGGCGTAGCTGGGGGACAACGCAAGCCCGGTGAGTCCACCATCACCCGACGGGTCCACCGCCAGGGTGCTGATCTCCTGGGTCGGCCGCTCCCGCTGCACCCGCAGGATCCGACCCGTGGTGCGCTCCGCGGCCAGGCCCACCAGCGCCGAGCCCGGCAGCACGACCAGCGCGGAGATCGGCTCCAGACACGTCGCCACCACCTGCGGGTCCGGGTCGACG
>JBGSWT010000337.1:0-1862 GCA_041751815.1 Pseudonocardiaceae bacterium | reverse complement strand
CAGTGGCGATCTGTGTAACCGACGATACGAATGTTCGCCTTGAGCCCAATTGAGAAGGCCCACCCCCGCACTACGAGCTCCGCAAAGTCGCCCATTTGCAGATAGGGCTGGCGTCGCCACTGACGAATGAGCCGACCCTACGATGGCCGCGGTGCTGTCGCGATTTGTGTTGGGATTCGGTGCGGCGCGATCTCCGGGTAAGAAGAGGGTATCGGTTTAGGCAGCGAGGTCAATCGTCAGGTCGATGGGCTTGGTTGCCAGTGTTTGCCAGCCGTCGACCTTGCGCATGTTGATCTGCCCCGAGGCAAGCAGCGCCCAGAACAGCATTGCGGCGGTCTCGGCGGAAGGCAGCACGGTCTGCGTCTTGATGCGGCGCTTGAACTCCTTCTCTATCCCGGCCCTCTTCGTCAACAGCTCATTGCACTCTCCTTGAGGGTTTGATCCTTTGGCGTTGCAGCGGGCCAGATCGACCTGCTGATGGTGTCTCCCGGGGGCAGCCTTCTCTACGAGCTCATGCGCAAACGCCGGCTCAGGATGGGGTATGGGCAGGAGCTGGGGGGTGCTTCCTCATGCGCGGCGTCTGGTCCTGCACAAAGCCCGCACAGGGCGCCAAAGAATTACAGCGCACTCACCCCAACCCCGTCCCCGGAGGGACCTTTTCCGGCCGCGTCTGGCGTGCGGCCGATCCTTTGTGGCGGTTAGGCTGCGGCTTTCAGCCGGTAGTCCTCACCCGTTGTCCACATCTTGTGCAGCACCACGGCCAACTTGCGCGCCAGCGCCACCTTGGCTTTGCCCAGGCCACGACGCTTGGCCACGCGCACGGCCCAGGATTTCAGGGCGCACCAGCCGCGGCTGTGGTGGATCAGGACGTTCGCCGCCTGATACAGCGCGCGCCGGACTCCGGCGTCACCGGCCCGGCTGATGCCTCCGGACCAGTCCATCTCGCCAGATTGGAACCGCCTTGGCGTTAAGCCGAAGTGGGCGCCAACCGTGCGGGAGTCGCTGAACCGCGTGGGGTCGTCCACGCCAGCGGCATACGTCAAGGCTACAAGTGGGCCGACGCCGGGCACCGTCATGAGCCTTTTGCAGGCGGTGCTGGCCTTGGCCCGTGCCGCGATCACCTTGTCCAGCCCGGCAACCTGGTTGTCGAGGTGCTCGACGATGGCGACAAGTGGCTGCAGCAGCGGCGCGAGCGCCTCGTCGTCAAGCGATTGCGTCACAAGGGCCTGGAAGCCCGGGCTGGTCAGCTTCGGCGGCTTCAACCCCTCGATCTGCAGGATGGACCAGATGATGTTGCGGGCATCCAGCGACTGTCGGCGGAGCTGCTCGCGCACCGTCAGCAGGGCGCGGTCGCGCTGGGCGGCCACCGACTTCACCGCCACGGCGCGGAACTTGTTGACCCGCATCAGGTCGGCGATGCCGCGGGCATCGTTCTTGTCAGTCTTGTTGCGGAACCCAGTCTTGAGCGCGGCGGCGGCGTGCGTCGCGTCAATGACGATCACCGGCAGCTTGGCATCCAGCAACCCCCGCGCGATCCAGGCGGAGTTGATGCCAGCCTCAAGGCCGACCCGCTCGACCTCCGTCCCGCTTGCCCTCACCACCGCCGAGATCGCCTCCGGCGTGCTCGCCACGGACTGCTCGCGGACAACCTGGCCCGCTGCGTCCATGATGCACACCGCCGTGCGCGCGACCGAGATATCCAAACCGACGTAGAACATGCCTGCCTCCTGACCCATGGGCACCAGTGCCGGCGTTCAGCGTCAGGCGGCGGTGGCGAGAAATCCACCGCAGGCTTGCTGGCCGGGATATCCCATCTCATGCAGCCGCTCGATGGCGTTCGTGGTCCGCGCCGACTTCCACTG
>JBGSWT010000336.1:0-4040 GCA_041751815.1 Pseudonocardiaceae bacterium | reverse complement strand
GGCCGTCGCTGGCCAAGGACACCCATGCGGCCGAGGCCATGCTCGCGCTGTCCGGCACCACGAACGGCCGGCTGGCCACCGAGGGCTTCCGCGCCCTGGAGCGGCGCACCGGCACCAAGCTCGCCGACCTCGCCGGGGAGAGCGAGGGCAAGCGGATCACCTTCGCCGACACGCAGGCGCGCCCAGTGCCGGTAATCACTTCGCCGGAGTGGTCGGGCAGCGAGGCCGGCGGCCGGCGCTACGCCCCGTTCACCATCAACACCGAGCGGCTCAAGCCGTGGCACACGCTGACCGGCCGGCAGCACTTCTACCTCGACCACGACTGGATGTCCGAACTCGGTGAGCAGATGCCCATCTTCCGGCCTCCACTGGACATGACTGCGTTATTCGGAGAGCCCAACGTGGGGGCGACCGGCCTCAACGGGCACCGGTCAATCACCGTCCGGTACCTCACCCCGCACTCCAAGTGGTCCATCCACTCCACCTACCAGGACAACCTGCACATGCTCACGCTGTCCCGCGGGGGGCAGGCCATCTGGATGTCCGATGTGGACGCCGCCAAGATCGGTGTGGTGGACAACGAGTGGATCGAGGCGATCAACCGCAACGGCATCGTGGTTGCGCGCGTGATCGTCAGCCATCGGATGCCCGAGGGCACCGTGTTCATGTACCACGCCCAGGAGCGCACCGTGGGCGTGCCCCGCATCGAGAAGACCGGCAAGCGCGGTGGCATCCACAACGCGCTGACCCGGCTAATGATCAAGCCGACACACCTGATCGGCGGCTACGCCCAGCAGTCGTTCGCATTGAACTACCACGGCCCCACCGGAAACCAGCGTGACGAGGTCACCACCATCCGCCGACGCAGCCAGGAAGTGACCTACTGATGACGCTGAGCGACGCTTGCGGAGCGAACCGATGAGACTGATGTCACAGCTGGCCATGGTGATGAACCTGGACAAATGCATCGGCTGCCACACCTGCAGCGTCACCTGCAAACAGGCGTGGACCAACCGGGGTGGCGTCGAGTACGCGTGGTTCAACAATGTGGAGACCAGACCCGGACAGGGGTATCCGCGCCAATACCAGGACCAGGAGCGATGGAAGGGCGGCTGGACGCTGACCAAGCGCGGGCGGTTGACGTTGCGCTCCGGCTCACGCTTCAAACGGCTGCTGAACATCTTCGCCAATCCCTCCATGCCGACGGTGGCCGACTACTACGAGCCGTGGACCTACGACTACGACAATCTGTTGTCCGCCCCGCCGTCGGACACCACCCCGACCGCCCGGCCCACCTCACTGATCACCGGCGAGGACGCCAAGGTCACCTGGGGCGCCAACTGGGACGATGACCTGGGCGGTGGCCCCGAACAGATCGGTCGCGACCCGGTGCTGGCCAAGGTATCCGACAAGGTGAAGCTGGAGTTCCAGCAGACGTTCATGTTCTACCTGCCGCGGATTTGCGAGCACTGCCTCAACCCTTCATGCGCGGCGTCCTGCCCGTCCGGCGCGATCTACAAGCGCAGCGAGGACGGCATCGTGCTGGTCGACCAGGATCGTTGCCGCGGGTGGCGCCAGTGTGTCACCGGGTGCCCGTACAAGAAGATCTACTTCAACCACAAGACGGGCAAAGCGGAGAAGTGCACGTTCTGCTACCCGCGGGTGGAGGTGGGCATGCCCACGATCTGCGCGGAGACCTGCGTCGGGCGGCTGCGCTACATCGGAGTGGTGTTCTACGACGCAGACGCGGTGTTGGCCGCGGCGTCGGTACCTGACGAGAAGGACCTTTATCCGGCACAGCTGGGCGTGTTCCTCAATCCGCACGATCCACGAGTGGTGGCCGAGGCCGAGCGAGCCGGCATCTCCCAGGAGTGGATCGATGCGGCGCAGGCTTCTCCGATCTACAAGTTGATCGTGGACTACCAGGTGGCGCTGCCGCTGCACCCGGAGTACCGCACCATGCCGATGGTCTGGTACATCCCGCCGTTGTCACCGGTGGTGGATGTGCTGTCGAGCACCGGACATGACGGCGAGAACGCCGACAACCTGTTCGGCGCGATCGACGCACTACGCATCCCGGTGGAGTACCTGGCCGAGCTGTTCACTGCGGGCGACGTCGGACCGGTGCGCGCATCCCTGCAGCGGCTGGCCGCGATGCGCGCACACATGCGCCGGGTCAACCTCGGGGAGCCGGTCGATCCGCAGATTGCCGAGTCGGTGCGCCTGACGCCGGCCGAGATCGAGGCGATGTACCGGCTGCTGGCCATCGCCAAGTACGAGCATCGCTACGTCATTCCCAGCGCAGCCGGCTCCGATGCCCACCGGCTGGATGCCCTGGCCACCGGGTGCAGTCTGGACTCCGAAGGCGGCCCGGGCATGACCGCCTTCGACGTGATGGACGACAAGTTCCACCTCACGCAGCAGCCGGCCGACGCCAACGGTGCCGCGGCACCGGCGGACAAGGGGCGTCGGGTCAACCTGCTCAACTGGGACGGCAAGAATACGAAAGGTCTGTTCACCGCTGCGCCAGTTTCTCATGGGCCGGACGCCAATGGCGTACCGAATGGTGCGGCGACGGACTCGAAGCGCGCAGCGGAGCCCACCCGATGAGTCCGGCCTGGTTGGGTCGCCGCAAGGCCGAGACGCCCACCGACGAGCAGACCGAGCTCAGTCAGCGTGTGGTGTGGCGGATCGCCGCACTGCTGCTGGACTACCCGACGCAGCAGACCTTGGACATGGTGGACGAGTTGCACGCAGGGGCCG
This sequence comes from Pseudonocardiaceae bacterium, assembly GCA_041751815.1. Lineage (GTDB taxonomy): Bacteria > Actinomycetota > Actinomycetes > Mycobacteriales > Pseudonocardiaceae. The sequence goes on along the minus strand of JBGSWT010000336.1, from coordinate 1,277 downwards.
CAACGCTGCCCGCGCCGGCAGGGCCTGCGCTGATGTCGTTCGCGGAGCACCTCAGCCGGACACCGCCGATCCAGCTGGCCGCGTACTACGTGGAGACCTTCGACCTGCGCCGTCGCAATTGCCTGCATCTGAGCTACTACGCCTTCGGTGACACCCGCAAACGGGGTATGGCGCTGCTGCGGTTCAAGCACGCCTACCGCGCGGCGGGTGCCACGCTCGGCGAGCACGAATTGCCAGACCATCTGGCGGTGGTGCTGGAGTTCGCCGCGACCGTCGACCCGGTCGCCGGTCGGCGACTGCTGGTCGAATACCGGCCGGTTGTGGAACTGCTGAAGCTGTCGCTGCAGGAGTGCGGGTCGCCCTATGCGTCGGTGCTCGACGCAGTGTGCGCCACCCTGCCGGAGCTCAACGTCGCCGACCGGCGCCGGGTCGCCGAGTTGGCTGCACAGGGCCCACCGGAGGAAGAGGTGGGCCTGGAAGCGTTCGCGATGGATCCGGCGCTGCATGAGCACATGGGAGGACGCCGGTGACCACCCTGCTGTGGATGACCGTCCCGTACCTGGCGTTCACCAGTTTCGTGGTCGGCCACATTTGGCGTTACCGGCACGACCAGTTCGGCTGGACCACCCGGTCCTCCCAACTCTACGAGAGCAGACTGCTGCGACTGGGCAGCCCCTTGTTCCACTTCGGGCTGCTGGCAGTGCTCTTCGGTCACGTGCTCGGCATCGGCGTGCCGGCGGGCTGGACCGAGTGGCTCGGGGTGTCCGAGCACACTTACCACCTGCTGTCGGTATCCATGGGCACGGTGTCCGGCCTGGCCACAGTCATTGGGCTGGCAATCCTGTTGTACCGGCGGATCACGGTGGCGGCGGTACGCAAGGCCACCACCACCATGGACAAGGTCATGTACCTGCTGCTGACCGGCGCGATCGTCACCGGGATGCTGAACACCGTGGGGAGCAACCTGATCGGTGGAGGCTACAGCTACCGGGAAACGGTGTCGCCCTGGTTCCGCAGCCTGTTCACCCTTTCTCCGCAACCAGAGCTGATGGCCGGTGTCCCGCTCAACTTCCAGGTCCACAACCTCGTCGTGCTCGCCCTGCTGGCCATCTGGCCCTACACCCGGCTGGTGCACGTGTTCAGCGCACCGCTGGGCTATCTAGTCCGGCCCTACGTCGTCTACCGCAGCCGCGACGACGACCCGGGCGCGCGCCGCTACGCCCGCGCCTGGGACCAACCCGCACCCACGCCCTCCGCCCCACGCCGCTAGCTGATCG
>JBGSWT010000335.1:0-1918 GCA_041751815.1 Pseudonocardiaceae bacterium | reverse complement strand
GCCGCGCTGACCCTGCTCGCGCTCACCGACGGCCTCGCCGCACACGTGCTCGGCGGCTACCTCACCCCCGACGAGGCGCTCGCCGTGTTCGACGCCCACCTCGACCGCATATTCGACCCTCGGTAGCGGGCAGGGCAGGATCGCATAGGTAACGGTGGCGGTGTCGCTCTCCCGAAGCGGTCCGGGTCCGGCCGAATCCTGGTGACGCGGACCACTACGGTGGAGATCTCTGACTACTGGTTGTCGAATGGGGTGGGTGGGCCGGTGAACAGTCGGGCGTGTTGTCGGCGGTGTGGTGGGTGGCTGCGTATGGGTCAGACCGGTGACCTGTGTGACCTGTGTGCCCGGCAGCAGACGCCGGCGGAGCTGTTGCCGGACGGGTTCTTCACCAGCGACAGGATGCGTGCTGCGCTGGCCGGTTACGACTTCGACGTGGTGTTCCGGTCGGTGCGGCGGGCTACCGGGTTCAGCCAGCAGCGGTTCGGGGAGCTGGTCGAGCTGCCGCAGGAGCGGATCTCGCTGATCGAGCGCAGGACGCATCGGCTGCGGGATATCAGGATCATCGTTCGGGTGGCGACCCAGCTGGGTATCCCGGCTGAGCTGCTCGGGTTCGCTTCTGGTGCGGCTACCGTGGGGGTGAGCGAGCCGAGTGACGGTCAGGAGGTGGACTGGATGCTGCGGCGTGACTTCATCCCGGTTGTTGCAGGGATCACGATGGGGCTCGGTGGGGCGCTGTTGGATCTGGACCGTCTCGCCGCGCTGTTACCTGCTAACGCTGACGCCGCGCTGCCCAGTCGTGTCGGTGCGGCGGACGTGGCGGCGATCGAGCACGTGACCGCGGCGTTCCGGCAGTGGGATTTCAGCCGTGGCGGTGGGTTGTACCGTGATGCTGCGGTGGCTCAGTTCCGGTCGGCGCTGGCCTTGCGGGACGTGGCGTGTACGCCGCAGGTGCGAGCCCAGCTGCTGGTGGCGACCGCGGACCTCGGTGAACTGGCGGCGTGGATGAGCTATGACTCCGCGCTTCACCATGACGCTCGCCAGCTGTGGATCACCGCTCTGGAGGTGGCGCGTCAGGCCGAGCATCCCGCCGCCGTGGACCTGACGGTGCGGCTGCTGTCGAACATGACCCATCAGGCGCTGCACCTGCGTCGGCCGGAGGAGGCTTCGCGGCTGGTGCAGCTCGGTTACGGTGCTGTGGCCGGTTCTGCTCACCCGGTTTCGGCCGGTGTCTCCAGCTACCTGGCCACCTGCCAGGCTTGGTGTGATGGCGCGCGGGACGATGCCGTCGCCTGCGATTGGGCGGTGGGCCGGTCTGTCGAGTTGCTCGCCACTCCCGCACCGGTCGCTGCCGGATCGTGGGAGGCTCACGTCGGCCCCGCCGAGGTGGCTGCTCGGCAGGGCCATGCCTACTTCACTCTCGCCGCGGCGAGCGGGAACGCGCGGCAGGCTGCTCGGGCGGTGCCGTTGTTGGAGGAGGCGGCGCAGAAGTACGGGTCGGCTTATGCGCGTTCCCGAGCGGTCAACCTGCCTGGTCTGTCCGGATCGCATGTCATCTCGGGGGATCTGGACGCCGCCGTGTGCGTGGGTGGGCAGGCGGTCACCGAGATCACCGCCTTGTCGTCGCGGCGCGCCTTGGAGCGTCTGCGGACTCTGGACACCGTCCTGCAGCCGCACGCCGCCGAGGCGGGGGTGGCCGACTTGCGTGAGCAGATCCGCGGTGCGCTGACTGCGGCGTGACCGGACGTCATGGTGGGTCGCATGGGCCATTGCTCGCGGCCTCTGCCGCCTCGTCCAGCAGAGCGCGGACCGCAGGCTCGGTCTCCTCGAACTGCTCGGGCCGGTAGTCGGCGTCGATCCGCAGCTCGAGCAGCCTCCCGAGCAGCGGTGTCGCCCCGAACGTGGAGTTGAAGAGCGTCAG
>JBGSWT010000334.1:0-4550 GCA_041751815.1 Pseudonocardiaceae bacterium | reverse complement strand
GCGTGACACCGAATGTGAGCGCCTGCCATTGGCGTGCGACGAGACTCACAGGGTGGCGGGTTACTGGGTGAATTGCGGTGCACTGAGCGTGCATAGGAAACAGGCACAGCGTGCATGAGGGCCGAACACACCGTGCAGGAGAGGAGGACACGCGGGGGGTTAGGAGGGGGAGCGTTCGCGCCAGCGGTTGGTGATCGGGAGTCGGCGGTCGCGGCCGAATGCCTTGAGGGTGATCTTCGTGCCGGGCGGGTACTGCCGACGTTTGTATTCCGCGGCGTCCACCAGCCGCACGATGTGCTCGATCAGGTCCGGCGTGAACCCTGCGGCCACCAGATCGCCGAAACCGCGGTCGCCCTCCACGTAGTCGTCGAGTACCGCGTCGAGCAACGCATAGTCGGGCAGCGAGTCGGCGTCCACCTGGCCAGGTCGCAGCTCGGCTGAGGGCGGCTTGTTGATCGAGTTGGGCGGGATCGGTGGGGTCTCGCCCCGCTTGTCGGCCACCGCGTTGCGCCACCGTGCCAGTGCCCACACCGCGGTCTTGGGCACATCCTTGATCGGCGCGAACCCGCCGACGGCGTCGCCGTAGATCGTCGAGTAACCCACCGCGAGCTCGGATTTGTTTCCGGTCGCCAGCACCAGGTGACCGTGCTGGTTGGACAGCGCCATCAGGGTTACTCCCCGGCAGCGGGCCTGGACGTTCTCCTCGGCGATTCCGGTCAGCCCCAGCTGTCCCACGAACACGTCGACCATCTTCCCGATCGGCTGGACCTGGTAATGCAAGCCGGTGCGTTCGGCCAGGTCAGCGGCATCGGAGCGGGAATGTGTCGAGGAATACGACGACGGCATGGACACCCCGTACACGGCGTCGGCGCCCAGTGCGTCCACCGCCAGCGCGGCACACACCGCGGAGTCGATCCCACCGGACAGCCCGAGTACCACCGAGCGGAATCCGTTCTTGCGCGCGTAATCACCCAACCCGGTCACCAGCGCGCCCCACACCTCGGCCTCGTCGGACAGCGGCTCGGTGCCCGGTGTAGTGGGCGCGGGCGGGTAGGCCGGCAGCGGATCCTCGGTGAGGATCACCCGGGAAACGTCCAACCCGGCATACCGGCCCGCGCCCCTGGCCGACCCGCCGGGCAGGTCCAGGTCGAGCACCAGAAGTTGCTCACCGAACCGTGGCGCCCGCAACAGCAGCTCACCGCGCGCATCGACCACCATCGAGTCACCGTCGAAGACCAGCTCGTCCTGGGCTCCTACCAGGTTGGCGTAGGCCAGTGGCGCGCCCGCCTCAGTGGCGCGGCGAGCCACCAGCGTCAGCCGGATGTCGTCCTTGCAACGTTCGTAGGGCGAGGCATTGGGGGCGACCACCAGGTCCACCCCAGCTTGCGCCAGCGCGGTGATCGGGCCGCCTACCTGCCAGATGTCCTCGCAGATCACCATCCCGATCTCCAGGCCGTGCAACCGGAACACGGTCAGGGCGGTGCCGGGGATGAAATAGCGGCGTTCGTCGAACACCCCGTAATTGGGTAAGTGGTGCTTGAACTGACGGGCCACCACCTGGCCGCGGTACAAGACCGCGACTGCGTTGCGGGGCCCTTGGGTGTCGGAATCCAGGTATCCCACGACGGCGGCCAACTCGCCGCAACCGTCGTCGGCGAGCAGCGTGGCCAGGCCATTGAGGGCGTGCGCCGACGCGGCGGCGAAGGACTCACGCATCGCCAGGTCCTCCACCGGATAACCGGTCAGCGCCATCTCGCCGAACACCACGAGGTGCGCTTCGGCGGCACTGGCCTTCCGGCAGGTCGCCGCGATCATCGTGGTGTTGCCCGGCAGGTCCCCCAAGCAGGGGTTCACCTGAGCCAAGGCCAGACGCAGCTGCGGCATGACCCTCATCATCCAGCACGGTCATGCGCAGCCCCACCCCTACAGCTGTTCGGGGCTCAGTAGAATCCGCCCAATGCCCTGCGTGTCGCGCCCGTTGCGCCTGACCGCTGTCCTGGTGACCACGCTCGCAATCGGTGGGTGCGCCGCCGAGGCCGTCGGTGATCGCCAGTCCGCCGACGCCGCCGGGTCAAATCCGGGCGTCCAGTCCGACGCGGGGCCCGCCGGCCAAGTGCCCGCAGGGTTGGAGCGGTTCTACGGCCAGAGTCTGACCTGGGGCGGTTGCCAGGAGTTCGCCACCACCGACCGCACCGAGGAGTCGTTCGCCGACCCCGGGCTGCAGTGCACCCGGGTGGAGGTACCCCTGGACTACGCCAATCCGCAAGGGCGCAGCGCCCGGCTCGGGTTGTTGCGCCGTCCCGCCGATAGTCAACAAGACCGGCTGGGTTCCCTGCTGGTGAACCCCGGTGGTCCGGGCGCGTCGGGGACGGCCGCTGTCGCGTCGCTGGCCGGGGCGGGGGCGATGGACGGCACGGATCTGGTCCGCCGGTTCGATCTGGTCGGGTTCGACCCCCGAGGGATCGGCGCCAGCGAGCCCAAGATCGTCTGCCGGAATACCCAGGAGCAGGATGCCGAGCGGCTCGACCTCGACCTGGACACCTCACCGGCTGGGATCGCCCAGACCGAGAGCGAGAGTCAAGCCTATGCCGCACTGTGCGCCGAGCGATTGGGCAAGGACGTGCTCGCCACCGCAGGCACCAGGGACGTCGCGCGGGACATGGACGTGATGCGATCGGCACTCGGCGACGAGAAACTCAGTTATCTGGGTTACTCCTACGGCACCCGGATCGGCACCGCCTACGCGGAGCAGTTCCCGGGCAATGTGCGGGCGATGGTGCTCGACGGCGCGCTGGATCCGGATGAGAACGTGGTGGAGAGCCTGGTGAATCAGGGCGCGGGATTCCAGCAGTCGTTCGACGCCTTCATCGGCTGGTGTCTCGGCCAGCCGCAGTGCTGGCTGGGCAACACCCCGAAGGATCAGGCCAGTCAGAGATTCCAGGAGTTGCTGCGGCCGCTGATCACTGAGCCGCTGCCGTTAGGCAACCGCAAGCTGTCCTACAACGACGCCACCATCGGCACGATTCAGGCGTTGTACAGCGACCAATTCTGGCCGATTCTCGACCGGGGTCTCACCCAGCTGTCCGCCGGGGACGGCTCCACCCTGCTGGCTTTGGCCGACATCTACTACCAGCGTGACGAAGACGGCTACTCCGGCAGCCAGGACGCTTTCAAGGCAATCCGTTGCCTCGACGACCCCCCGGTGACTGATCCAGCGGTGATCCGGGAGGCCGACCGGCGCTACCGGGAGGTCGCGCCCTTCCTCGATGACGGCAACCCTCCGTCGTCGGCCCGGGATGCTTGCGTTTTCTGGCCGGTGCCGCCGACCTTCAAGCCCGGCAAGCCGAACGTGGATGGGCTGCCGACGGTGCTGGTGATCTCCACGACCGGTGACCCGGCAACTCCCTACCAGGCTGGGGTGGAGCTCGCAAACCAGCTCAACGGCAGGTTGCTCAGCTTCGAAGGTAATCAGCACACGGTGGCACTGCAGGGGGTGCAGTGCGTGGACGAGACGGTCTCGAACTACCTAGTGCGGCTCGTCTTGCCGGAGCGCAAGACGCTGTGCGTCGCCGGAACCTGAGTGGCTGGCGGCACCCCTCTTGCTGATCAGCAGGGCGCCAACCGCACCGAGCAGGCAGACCGCTGAGGTGAGTAGGAAGATCTCCCGGTACTGGGTGCGCAGCGCGGCCTCCAGAACCAGCTGGTACTCGGCGAGCTGCCGCTGATACACCTCACCGCTGACCCCGAAGGGCAGCGGGGTGGCCAGCTGGGCGGTGAGTTCCCGAAAGCGGTGCAGTCCCCACGCCGACAGCGCGGCGACGCCGATGAGCATGCCGGTCATCCGGGCCACCACCACCGCGGCGGACACGACACCGTGCCGGTCGGCTGGGGTGGCACGCAGTGCCGCCGCGGACAGCGGCGCGATCACCAGGCCGAGTCCGAATCCGGCCAGCGCCAGGTCGGAATCCAGCCGAGGCAGGGTCAGCAGACCGAGATCGTGGCGGGCGGCCAAGACGTCCGCGGGCCATCCGGCGACCAGCAAGTAGCCCACGGCGGCCAACGACATGCCGGTGACGGCCACCGCGGCATCACCCAGCCGGCCTGCGACAAAACCACCGATCAGCGCCCCTGCTGGCAGCGCCACCAGGAACCGGATCAGCAGCAGGGTCGCGCCGGTGGCGTCGCGGCCCAGCAACGTCTGCGCGTAGAGCACGACGTCGACCAGCGTCACCATCAGAGCTGCCCCGGCGGCCAGGCTGACCCCCAGCGAACCGAGAAAGACCCGCCACCACACGCCGTCGGGGTCCAGCAACCGCACCGTCGCCCACCGTTCCCACAGCACGAAGGCGATCCCGGTCACGGCGGCCACGCCCAGGGCCGACCACCCCCATGGTGGCAGCACCCCACGATCGGGCTCAGGGTTGTACAGCCCCGCCACCAGCAGCCCCAGCGTCAGTGCCAGCAGCCCGCCGCCGACGAGATCCAACGGTGCGCGGGCCCGGGATTGTCCAACCCCGGCCCTGGTCGCGGCCGGCACCGCCAGCTGCACC
>JBGSWT010000333.1:0-3786 GCA_041751815.1 Pseudonocardiaceae bacterium | reverse complement strand
CGGCAGATCAAGCACATCACGGAGCACTACGAGGTCAAAAACACCGTGGTGAACGAGGCTGATGAGTACAACTACACCTACGTTGACGACCGTGAGACGAACATCAACATTGACGACCGGGACACCATCGTCAACGTTGATGACCGGGACAGCACGGAAATCCACGCGGACGGTGATGTCACCATCGAGGACTCGTTCAACCAGGACAACGACGTCAACGTGATCGAGGACTCGTTCAACCAGGACAACGACGGGGTCGACAACAAGGGCGGCACCATCGACGACAGCGTCGTAGCAGGCGACGACATCGACGGCTCCCTCAACTCCGACGACGACACCGCCGTTACTGACTCCTACAACGCTGACAACAGCGAGACCAATGTCGATGCCTCTGACGACGACACCACCGAGGTCAGTGTCGAGGAGTCGTACAACACCGAGGACAACGACGTAGTCGACGCCGATATGGCCACCGTCACGTGAGCAAGCTCCGGGCGTGCTCGGGCACAACCTGCACGAGTTACCCTCCCGGTGAACTCCAGGCAACAGCAGTTCCGCCACCCTCCCTACCTCGGAGGGTGGCCGAACTGCGTGCCCGGCCACCCCGGGGTGACGATGAGGAGGAGCAGTGACGCCATCGGCGCCGCTCAAAGCCGTAGACCTGGCGCTCGCCACGATCTCCCGGTACGACCGATCGGATCTCGACGCCCGGCTGCAGCAGGCCCGCGCCCGGCTGCTCGACGAGCAGGTCCGAGTGCTCGTGGTCGGCGAATTCAAACAAGGCAAGAGCATGCTGGTCAACGGCTTGGTGAAGGCACCGGTGTGCCCGGTTCACGATGACATGGCCACATCGGTGCCCACCGTCGTCCGCCACGCCGACACCCCGGTGGCCGCAATGGTCCGCCTCCTCAACTCCGAGGGTGACGACGTGAGTAGCCGGCGGATAGAGCGCGTCGAAGTACCCATCGACAAGCTCGCCGAGCACGTCTCGGAAAGCGGCAATCCCGGCAACCGGGAGGGATGGAGCCACGCCGAGGTCGGCCTCTCGCGTCGCATCCTGACCGGTGGGCTGGAGTTGGTGGACACCCCAGGAGTCGGTGGGCTGAACTCCGTGCACGGCGCGGCGACGATGGCCATGCTGCCGTCCGCCGACGCTGTCCTGCTGGTGTCCGACTCCTCTCAGGAGTACACCGCACCCGAGCTGGAGTTCCTGCGCCAAGCCGTCAAGGTGTGCCCCAATGTGGCGTGCGTGCTCACCAAGATCGACCTGTATCCGGAGTGGCGGCGAATCGCGGACCTCGACCGGGCACACCTGGCGACGGTGGACATCGATGCGCAACTGATGTCGGTCTCCTCCACACTGCGCGTCCAGTCGATCCAAGTTCAGGACGCCGACCTCGACGCTGAGTCAGGTTTCCCGGCGCTGATCAGTTATCTGCGTGAGCACGTCGTGGGTCAGGCGGATCTCCTGGCGCGCCGGTCGACGGTGCACGATGTGCTCGTGGTCACCGATCAGCTTGCCGCTGGGCTGCGCGCCGAGCAGGCGGCGCAGTTGAACCCCGAAGCCGCCCAAGGAGTGATCAAGCAGCTGACCGAGGCCCAACAGCGCTCCGCGGCGCTGAAGGAACGATCCGCGCGCTGGCAGCACACGCTCAATGACGGCGTCGCCGACCACAACGCGGACATCGACTTCGACATGCGGGACCGGATGCGCGAGATCGTCCGGTTGGCCGAGGAAGAAGTGGATCGCAGCGGCGACCCGACGAAGACGTGGGACCAACTCTCGACCTGGGTCGAGCAGGAAGTGTCCTCGGCGGCGTCGGCGAACCTCGTCTGGGCCACCCAGCGGGCGCGGTGGCTGGCCACATTGGTCGCCGACCACTTCGCCGAAGATGAGAACCAGGTACTGCCCAAGTTGCGTACCGAGGTCGGGGACGCCCTGGGCGCGGTGCGAACCATGCAGCTGCGCGAGGTCGAATCGTTCGGCATCGGGCGCAAGGCACTGACCGGACTGCGGGGCGGTTACGTCGGTGTCCTGATGTTCGGAATGCTGGGAACCTTCGTCGGACTGTCACTGCTCAATCCGTTCTCGATTGGTGCCGGCTTGCTGCTGGGCGGCAAGACCATCACCGATGAGCGCCGCCGTATCGTCAACCGACGGCAGAACGAGGCGAAGACGGCGGTGCGTCGCTACATCGACGACGTGATCTTCCAGGCGAGCAAGGAGTCCCGGGACATGCTCCGGCGGGTACAGCGCGATCTGCGGGACCATTTCACGACCCAGGCCGAGGAGACGAGCCGGTCGCTCACCGACTCACTGCGCGCCGCCGAGAGATCGGTCAAGACCACCAAGGGAGACCGCGAACGCCGGCTGACCGAGATCAAAGCTGAACTGGAGCGCCTGGAGACGTTGCAGCAGAAGGTCCGCACGCTGCTGCCCGCAGAAAATTCGGCGCAGGCGAATCCGGCTCGATGAGCGGTCCGGTGCGGGTGGGAGGTCAACGCAGCCTGTCCGTGACCGTCCGCGGCGTGCTTCGCCGGGCGGTCGAGGTCTACCGTGATCAACCGCAGACCGCGCAATGGCTGCGCCAGCAGCTGGACCGGCTCGACGAGCCGCTGCGCGTCGCGATCGCAGGCAAGGTCAAGGCCGGCAAATCGACCCTGCTCAACGCCCTGGTGGGGGAGCAGATCGCACCGACCGACGCCGGGGAATGCACCCGGGTCGTCACCTGGTACTGCGACGGGCACAGCCCCAAGATCGTGATGCATCCCAAGGAGGGGCCGCCCACCCCGCTGCCGGTGAACCGGCAGGACGGGGCACTCAGCATCGATCTGCAGGGCACTTCCGCCGAGGCGCTGAATCGCCTTGTGGTGCATTGGCCCTCGCAAAGCCTGCGCACCGCAACCTTGATCGACACGCCGGGCATCGCGTCGATGTCCACCGACAACTCGCAGCGCACTCTCACCTTCCTCACCCCCGAGGACGACTCTCCCGCTGAGGCCGACGCGGTGATCTACCTGATGCGTCACCTGCACGCCACCGACGCCAAGTTCCTGGAGTCGTTCCGGGACCAGGGGGTGGGCCGCGCGACGTCGGTGAACACCGTCGCGGTGCTTTCGCGGGCCGACGAGATCGGCGGCGGCCGGATCGATGCGATGTTCTCGGCGAAGACCATCGCACAGCGCTACCGCACAGACCCCACGCTGCGGGGGTTGTGTCAGGGCGTCGTGCCGGTGGCGGGGTTGCTGGCGCAAACCGGTCGGACGATGCGGCAGGTTGAATTCGACGCGCTGGCTGCACTGTCTCGTGCGCCGCGGGAAGAGGTGGATGGGTTGCTGTTATCCAGCGACCGCTTCCTGCGAGCCGATTCCGCCGCGGTCACCGCCATCCAGCCGGTGGAAAGCGCAGAGATCAGGCACGGGCTGTTGAACCGTTTTGGTCTGTTCGGACTTCGGCTGTCGATGACGCTCATCCGGCAAGGCACCGACACTCCGGCCGCACTTGCCGACGAACTGGTACGCCGTAGTGGACTGGACGAGTTGCGGGAATTGCTCAACACGCAATTTACCGAGCGTCGGGATCTGCTCAAGGCCCGCTCGGCACTGCTGGCGCTGGACAGCGTGCTGCATGGCAACACGCGCTCAGACATCGGACCGTTGCTCGGGGACGTGGAACGCATTCTGGCCGGGGCGCACGAGTTCGCCGAATTGCGCCTGCTGTCCGCCCTGCGGTCCGGCGCGGTCACCCTGCCGAAGGCGGAGCTGGACGAAGCGGAGCGGCTGCTC
>JBGSWT010000332.1:0-2316 GCA_041751815.1 Pseudonocardiaceae bacterium | reverse complement strand
CCGCGGGCGGCCAACGCGGCGACGCGCAGCCCAGGCGCAGCGGACTTGGTCAGGGAGCGGATGTACACGACGTGCCCATGAGTGTCGGCGGCGACCAACGGCGGTGGAGGATCTCCGTTAATGGTGAGGTCGCGGGCATAGTCGTCTTCGACGAGGAAAGCGCCGGCTGCTGCCACGGCGTCGAGCACTGCGTCTCGACGGTCGGCGGCGAGCACTGCACCGTGTGGGTTGGCGTGCAGCGGCTGGCAATAGAACAGCCGGGCTCCCGACTGTGGATGGGCTTTGGCTACGTCACGGTGTTCAGCATGTTGCTGGGGTTCTTCGCCTGGTATCACGGGCTCGCGCTGGGTGGCGTGGCCAGGGTCGGCCAGGTTCAGCTCGCGCAACCAATGCTCACCCTCGTCTGGTCCGCAGCGCTGCTCGGGGAACAGATCGGGCTGTGGACGATCGTGGCCGCACTGGCCATCCTGATCTGTGTCGCGGCGACCCAGCACGCCGCATCCACCGGACACACCAGACGGCGATCAACTATGGGCCGCGGGGCGCAGCTGCCTTCGATCCTCTTGGCGCACAAAGCCCCACGCGAGCAGCTGGCGACCCAACTGATTGATGTTGTCGCGGCCGTTGATCCCGGTGACGCCGAGCTCTTGCAACCTTCGGGACCATCGGCCCACGCAGTCTTCAACCGCTTTGGCGGTGACCAACTCTTCATGGGGCCGTGCGGCGGATGCGTACTCGGCGGCTTCCCGGTTGCCGACCGCGTCCCCGGGATCGGGCTGCGCCAGGAACTTGGCGGCGAGCAGCAATCGCTCGTGGTCGGTGGGCTCCCACAGCGGACGGGTGGTCGGCTCATCGTGCTCCGGAGAGTCCACTACCGGCGACCGAGGGTTATCGATACTGATCGACAGGAGGAACCGGCCGGACGGTGCGCCGACCCGGATTTCCAGGCCGGGTGGGCTGACCGCCCACCGTGAATGCGAGTCCGACTCGGTCCGCGGCGGCAGCGGATTGGATACACCGCGCACGATCACGTCGAATGGGCGGCTGTCGCTGTCGTTGCAGACAACCCACAAGCCGCCGCCATAGCGGATTGAACCCACGTTACGGGAGATGTGCAGGTCAGGCCGGCCATTGACACTGTCATGACCGAACCGCAACGTGCGGTCGCCGCCTCGCCCGAAGGTGAAGCCTGGATCGCCCGGGCGCAGCACAGCCGCCCGACGGCCCTGAAAATGAACCACCAGTACACCCGACGGCTGCCGCGGACTCCCCATCAACCCAACGTTAAACACTGCGCTGCCGCCTGACCACCTGTGTGAGGGCTGCCCTCTAGTCATCGATGGCGGTGAAGGGTTCTACTGATCAGCGCGAGGATGGTGACGAACCGGAGATCGACGGTGCAGCTCAGCCAGCAGGCCATCGAGACCAGGCCAGTGCCGCCAGGTCAGTTTCCAGTGCGGGCCGAGCCCCCCCGTCGCATCGACCGGCTGATCGCCGACTGGCGCACCACACCCGGCAAGCTCCGGCTGACCCGGACAGTCCTCGTGATCGGGATAGTGCTTGCCGGTGTTGTCGGAGTCGTGACCGCGAATGACCGCGTGGACACCACTCGAGACATCGCTGAGCGTCTCGAACCGCTCAATGCGGGCGTGACCAGCTTGTACCAGTCGCTGGCCGATGCGGACGCCACAGCCGCGGCTGGATTCTTGTCCGGCGGCGTGGAACCTCGTGAGGTGCGGGCCCGCTATGACCTCGACATCCTCACGGCGACGGCCAGCCTGGCGCAGGCCGGCACCCAAGCCGGCGAGGAGTTGGTGACCGCTAACCGGATCGCCGACATCACCACCCAGCTGCCGTTCTACACCGGCCTGGTCGAACGGGCTCGGGCGAACAACCGGCAGGGCTTGGCGGTCGGGGCGGCTTATCTCCGGCGCGCCTCGGAGCTGATGCAGAGTTCGATCCTGCCCGAGGCGGCGGAGCTGCAACGGCGACAGGCATCCCGGCTCAACGACGCCTACCAACGGGCCGGGGCGGTGCCCATTGTCGCGCTTGCCGCCTGCGGGGCGACCCTCGCCGGGCTGATCTGGGTACAGGTGTACCTGTGCCGGCGCACGCACCGGATCGTCAATGTCGGCTTGGTCATGGCGAGCGGTGCGGTGCTCGCCGGTCTGATGTGGTGGACGGCCGCGGGGATGGCCTCGGCCGGCTCGCTAGCACGCTCGCTCGAACATAGCCGGTCGGTGTCCGACGCGCTGGGGCCGGCGCAGATCGTGGCGCTGCAGGCCCGCGCCGCCGAGAGCCTCGGGCTGATCACCC
>JBGSWT010000331.1:0-2192 GCA_041751815.1 Pseudonocardiaceae bacterium | reverse complement strand
CGCTCCCCGTGGCGGCGGCGTCCGGGGTGTCGGTCCGCGCGGTGGACGCCACGCTCGACGGCAAGAACGGGCTGGTCGCGGCACTGGTCGGGCGGGCCTTCGAGCAGCTGGCTACGCACGTCGAGGGAGTCCCCGAGAGCGAGTGCGCCCGCCAGCGATCATGGACAGATCCCGCACCGGGTTGGTCAGGATGGCGCCCATTCGGACTGCGTAGCCGAGCACGTCGAACAGCACCGTACAGTACAGACGGTATGGGATGACTTTGTGGCCGACGCACCCTTCCGCTTGCGTAGCGCATGCTGCATCTATTGGACCGTAACGTTCGGCCGACGGCGAGCGATCGTACGCTTGAAGATAGTGCCGGGTGCTTGGAGGGCGACCTCGGTCGCGTCACATGATCGGAGCGTGAGTGTCGTGAGGTTACTCGTGCGGCTACTTGTGGTACCGGTCGGCCTCGCTCTTATTGTTGTGCTGTTATCGCCGATTGTGGACGATAGTATCAATATTGAACTTGCTGGCGGTTTCGCCTGGATTTCAGGAGTTATCTGGGTGCTTTTCTTTTCCGGTGGTCGAAGAGATCCAAACACGAGGTTCGAAAAATGTCCTAACTGTCATGGCGTTGGAATCTTTGGCCATTATAAGTACGGCGGGCCCATTACGTGCCGCACCTGCGACGGAGGTGGTGGGTGGCTGTGGACAAGGCAAACCTGAGCTATCAGCACTTGATGTCAACCGGTGAGTGCACCACCGCTTGACCTGGGGTGACGGCTCGTAAGCTGGCCCCGCGCCTCGGGCAGGTCCCTGACCTGCCCCTACAGCTCGATGGGAGCCCTCACGAGGTCCCAGGTCAAGCGGTGGTGCACCGACCCGTTGAAACCAAGCCCCCTTCGCCGTCGGCTCACCTCACCTCTACCGCGGATTTCCGCGCAACTGGTTTGGGGCAAGGTCGTCAGGCGAGTTCGTAGTGGAGGGTGCGGTTGCCCCATCAGGGGACGGGAGTGTCGGGTGGGTCGGCTTGGCGGAGGACGGGTGTGTAGGCGCGCCGGTCGAGGCGGACGGTGATGGTGTCGCTGGTGGTGATGATCTGGCCTGGGGTCTCGAGGAAGCGGCGTTGCAGGGTGTCGGGGGTGATGGTGGCGTAGCCGGGCAGGCGGGTGCGCAGGGCGGTGAGGAGGGTTTGGGCCAGGACACAGAGCATGATGTCGAGGTCGACGTTGAGGTTGACCACTGAGGACAGGGCGTCGACGTGGAAGGCTCGGATGATCTCGGCGAGGCGTTGCTCGATGGTCATGCGGCGGGCATAGCGGGTGATGAGCGCCTGTGCCGTGGGTGTCGGTGTCGTTGGTGATGATGACGGTGGGCGCGTCGCGGCCCAGTCCGGTGACGATGAACTGGCGCAGGGTGCTGGGATACTTCGCCAGCCCGACGGTGGACTCGTGTACTCAGGGTCGGTTGTAGCGGCCGGGTCGGTCCAGGGTGATCGTCGTGTAGTCGGTGGGCTTGAGGGTGTTGATGTCGGGCAGGAGTGCCGGTGAGCGCATCCGCAGGGTGAGGAACCTGACCCTGCGGGCGTCGAGCTCGGCGAGCACCGGCTGGGTGGTGACCTTCTGGTCGGTGACCAGCATGTGCGGGTCGGTACCGCTGGCCTGTTCCAGTGGTCGCAGAAGGCGATGACCTCGCGGTTCTCCGGTGGCCGTGGTGACATCGGCGGTGGCGTAGACGAGGTTTGGGTGCCGCTGTCCTGGGCGAAGAAGGTCGGTACCGAGCGGGAGCGCTGGGAGCGGGTGGGCACGTGGTGCTTGTCCAGGGCGGGGTCGGTGCCCCAGGCCATGATGGCGTGGAGGTCCAGGTCGAAGATCGCCTCGTCGCTGGTGGCGAGCCCTTCGGCGATCATCTTCGTGTCCAGTGCGGCGAGGAAGGCCCGTGGGTGGTCGTGGCTGGTGCGGTAGGAGCAGTCGGTGAGCGCGGTCTTCTTCGGGAGCGTGGCCGGCCCGGCCAGCAGTGCTGCGGCCGGGTCGGTCGGCAGCAGGTCGTCGACGTGGGAGACCCGCCGGGTCCGGGTCGGCTTCAACGCCGGCAGCGACAGCAGCCACGAGGTGGCCGGCACCACGCGGGTGCCGGGATACCCCGCTTTCACGACCAGGGCCGGCAGGTCGAGGGCGACCAGGTCGGGCACCAGCAGCAGCCCGGCC
>JBGSWT010000330.1:0-3974 GCA_041751815.1 Pseudonocardiaceae bacterium | reverse complement strand
AGAGGACGACGAGGACATCATCCTGCTCGCGGCCCAACTCGGACTGGATACCGCCGACCAGGTGCTCGATCTGGTCGAGCAGGTTGGTCACCCGCGGCTGCTCACACCGCAGGTCGAGCTCTTTGTCAGGTCTGTCATGGAGGCCATCGACCCACTCGATCCCGGATAACTATCAGTTCCGACTGGCGGTGGCGTGCGCCGACGCCTGATCCTCACCACCGGTGCAGCCAGCGACGGAACAAGCTGTGTTTGGGCCGCTCCGGTGCCGTCCGATCAGCGGCCGTGCTACGTAAAGAGCCGGGGTATCCTTCGCGCGCGGCGGTGCTCTCTGCGCTGCGAGCCCTGATCGCGGACGGCCTCGTCGAGGCTGTGGGAGATCCTCAAAGCCCGCAACGTGCATATCGCTGGGTGGGAACTGGCTCAGGGCCGGGGCAAGGCCCTCAGCGTCGGCTTGCCGCCAGATTTAGACGCCGGTAATGCGGTAAAGCTGATCAGCGCGAACTTACGAGGGGCCGTAGCGCGAGGTCGGCGAGTAGCAGGGCGTGGTCGCTACCTGCCGCTGCGGCTTCGTCCGCCAAGCACTGGGCATCGAGCACCTCGAAGTCGCGGGTCGCCCACAGGTGGTCGTGGCTTGCGCGCAAGACCTCGCGCAGGCCGTGCACCGGATTCGAGCCGAGCAACGGATCTGCGTCATCGAGTACCGGTGGGCCGGCGTCCATCCCGAAGACGACCGGACCGGGCACGGTCGCAAGCCATCCCGCGATCCCGGCATGGAACGCTCGCTGCAACTCCGGTGGGGGAGGGCCGGCGCCCGGACGCCCGTGGATGCTGCACACGGTAATCAGTTCGCCGGTGGACAGCGCCACCTGAGCTGCCACCGTCCGCCACAGGAATCCGAGTCGCACGGGGTCGCTGACATCGAACGGGGCCCGGTTCAGCACGTGGGAATCCAGCACAGCGGTGGTAGATACCCCCAGGGCAGCGCATCCGAGGCGGTACTCGCTACCCCGCGGGTTGCACAGGTCGGTGGACAGGGCACCCCAGGAGAACAGTCTCGACTTCAGGTGCATCCGTTGATGTGCCGACGGGTGCGGTAGCAGCGCGCGGTAGACCGGCCGGCCGATCTCTTGGAGCAGCACAAGGTCAGGCTGTAGCTGGCGAAGTAGTTCGACCTTGGCGTCCAGCAGCCCGGTCGGTCGGGAATCGACGTTCCAGCACACCACTCGCAAGTGCACCCCAGTCAGCCGATCACTGCCCAGCCGGTCACTGCGGTTGGCCGGGCGGCTGATGCTCGGCGACCCGGTGGACTTCGGGGACGAATCCCCATACCGAGCCTAGGCGTCCAAGCTCGAAATCCTCGCTGACCCGCTGCCGGTACGACGCCTGAAGGATTGGCTGCTCGTCGAGCCCCTGGTTGATCGCGAGACACGGCGGCCGGTAGGCACAGGTCGAGCAGTGCTCCCACGACGGATTCGGGTAGACCTGCAGCGACGGATCGGTCATCTCCTGCGACTCGTGCGCAACGGCGACACCCCGCTGCTCGATTTCGACTTCCGTCCTGGGGATGTGGGTGCGGCGAAAGGACTCGGTGCTGCGCTGCGTGATGATGCCACCGGGCCCGGGTACTGCCCGGATCGCGACCTGGGAGGTCTGCGCCGGATCGGGGATGGCTGCGCGCAGCTCGTTGTGGATCGTGCCTTCGAGTCTGGCGAGGAAGTGCAGCTGCCAGGCCCAACTGCGGGTCAGGGCCTGTTCATCAAGGCGGAGCTGGTCGAGGTCCGGCCAGGCTGGTTCGGTGATGATCCGGTGCTCGACGAGCCAATACAGCTCATGGTCGTCGATGACCGCCAGGTCGATCTTGACGCGGCACTGGATCGCACGTCGATCCGGAGTGACGAGACCGCTGTCGGGATCAGCCGGGTCGGGAACGTTGATGTCGAATTGCGCCGCGACCTGGATCGGGGTGAAGCGGTCAACCTCCAGCGCCCATTCGAAGTAGCGCTCCAGCACGCCAGCGCCCAGCTCCAGGTGCTGGTCGAAGTCGCGGATCTGCTCCGTGGACAGGTCGCGGGTCTGCGCGTAGGCCGCCCGCTGCCTGCGCATCGACTTCTCGAAGCCGGCCACGGCAAGCGGCCGCACGATCGCCCGGTTCCATTCCCACATGCCGGGGAAGTAGTACACGTCCAGCGCGTCGTGCATCGCCTCGCCGAAGTCGAAGACCTGCGCCGGCTCGATCGGCTCGTAGTTCTGCCGTTCCCGGGCGCCGAGATCCCAGGCCCTGCGGCACCGTCGGAACATCCTGCTTTCCCGCGGCCTGGTCACATAGTTCACGCTCACGGCCACCTCCTGCCGCCCGGCACCAGGAATTCGAGCCTACCCCGCCCCTCGTTCCGCGTTCTGGATGCAGGCTGCGCTTATCGGTGCTCGGATTACAGCAGTCTGCATCCAGAACGCGGCCTGGACGAGGGTTAGCCCACGCCTAGGTGGCGGGCGATGAGCATGCGTTGGATCTCGCTGGTGCCCTCGCCGATCTCCAGGACCTTCGCGTCGCGGTAGAAGCGCGCTACGGGGTATTCGTTCATGAAGCCGTAACCGCCGAAGACCTGGGTGGCGTCCCGCGCGTTGTCCATCGCCGCGTTCGAGGAGACCAGTTTTGCGATCGCGGCCTCCTTCTTGAACGGTTGTCCCCGCAGCATCTTCGCGGCGGCGGCGTAGTAAGCCAGCCGGGCGGTGTGCGCCCGCACCTCCATATCGGCGATCTTGAACTGGATCGCCTGATAGCTGCCGATGGCGTGGCCGAAAGCGTGCCGTTGCCGGGCGTAGGACACGCACTCGTCGATGCAGCCCTGTGCCAAACCGACGCCCAGCGCAGCGATCGCGATCCGGCCCTCGTCCAGGATGGACAGGAATTGCGCGTAGCCGCGGCCGCGCTCACCGAGTAGGTGGTACTGCGGCACCCGGCAGTCGTCGAAGAACAGTTCGCGGGTGTCCGAACAGTTCCAGCCGACCTTAGAGTAGCTCTTGGAGACCGTGAAGCCCGGATGCCGAGCCGGAACGATGATGGTGGAGATCTCCTTGCGGCCGCCGCTGACCCCGGTGATCGCGGTGACCGTGACCACCGAGGTGATCTCAGTGCCGGAGTTGGTGATGAACGCCTTGGAGCCGTTGATCACCCATTCGTCGCCGTCGCACCTGGCAGTGGTGCGAGTAGCGCGCGCGTCGGAACCGCCGCCGGCCTCGGTGAGACCGAAGGCGCCCAGTTTGTCGCCGGTGCACAGCGGCGGCAGCCAGCGCTGCTTCTGCTCCTCGGTGCCGAACCGGAAGATCGGCATCGCGCCCAGTGACACGCTGTCTTCCAGCGTGATGGCCACCGACGAGTCCACCCGAGCGAGTTCCTCCAACGCCAGGCACAGCGCGAAGTAGTCGCCGCCCATCCCGCCGTATTCTTCGGGGAAGGGCAGCCCGAACAGCCCCATCGCGCCCATCTTCGCCACCAGCTCATACGGGAACTCACCGCGCTGGTACAGCTCCCCGATGACCGGAGCGACCTCCTTGTGCGCAAACTCCTCGACAGTGGCACGCAGCGCCGCATGCTCCTCGCTCAACTCCACGGTGTGTCCTCCTCCCCTGCCCGGTGTGTCCCCGCCCCACGCACCGCGTGTCGCCCTCTCCTGCCCGGTGTGTCGTCATCCGGTGCCCGGTGTGTCGTCATCTCGTGCCCGCTGGTTCGACGACGGCGAGCACCGCGTCGCGCTCGACGGTGCCGCCGGGACGGGCGTGCAGCTCGCGGACCACCCCGTCGATCGGTGCGGTGAGCACGTGCTCCATTTTCATCGCCTCAATGACGAGCAACCGGGTGCCGGCGGCAACCTGCTGGCCCTCGTCGACGTCGACGACGGTGACGGTGCCGGGCATTGGGGCGAGCACCGGGCCGGCACCTGCGACATCAAGGCCAGCGCGTCGCGTGGCTTCGA
>JBGSWT010000329.1:0-2359 GCA_041751815.1 Pseudonocardiaceae bacterium | reverse complement strand
CACGAACGCCACGGTGATGGCCAGCGCGATCAGCAACATCATCCCCGGTGCGCGAGAACGAATCTCACTCACCGCACCGGTGAGGAACGGCCGGCCTCCCCACACATACATGACGGTGCCCAGGACCGGCGACACCCAGGTAGATCCGGGGAAGTCCGGTACGGCGTAGCCCACGATCATCGCGAACATTCCCGAGCACGCCACCGTCGGAATCGCCAGCACGAGCATGGTCCAGAACAGCCGCCGGAACTGCCCGACATGATCGCCATGGCCCGGGTGTCCGTCATGGCCGGCGTGTCCGGGGGAGGTCTCCGGCGAGTGGCTGTCATCGGCGACGGACGTCTGGTTGCCTTGTCCGTGGTGCTCGGTCATGCCGCTGACTATATACCCCATGGGGGTATAAGTCCTCGGCCACCCGCGCAGCGGGCCACCACTTCTCAGATAAAGTGGTGGATCCCGATCGGCAAGTCTCGGACCCGAATGCCAGTGGCGTGGAAAACTGCGTTGGCGATGGCGGCCGAGACTCCGACAGCGCCGAGTTCGCCGATGCCCTTGGCGCCGATGGGGCTGGCGTGTTCGTCATGGTCGTCGACGAAGTGGATGTCGACCTCGCCGATGTCGGCATTGGTGGGGACGATGTAGCCGGCGAGGTTCTTGGACAGGAACCGGCCAAGATTCGGCTCAAACACCGAGCGTTCGAGCAGCGCCTGCCCAAGCCCCCACGCGATCCCGCCGATCATCTGGCTGCGTGCAGCGAGCGGGTTGATGATCCGGCCTGCCCCGTAGACACCAACGCACCGGTTCATGCGGACCAGACCGAGGTCCGGATCGACCCGAACCTCCACGAACAATGCACCGTAGGTGTGGATCGACAGGGGTGACTCGGCGGGCTCCCAGCGGGCCTCTGCCTCCAGTGAGTCCAACCCGGCCGCGCCCAGCAGGTCGGCGGGGCTCGGCTGTTTTTCGGGTGAGGTGGCGCGCAATGCGGCGAGCTTGCCGTTCAGCTCGGTGGCGGCTGCGTGCACCGCCGAGCCGACGCCCATGGTCGCCGAGGAGCCGGCAGTCATGCTGGTCTCGGGTAGCCCGGTGTCGCCGTGGCGGACGTGTACGGCGTCCGGGGCGACGCCGAGGACTTCAGCGGCGATCAACGTCATCACGCCGGGCTGTCCGGTGCCGATCTCCTGGGTACCGGCCTCCACGACGACCCGCCCATCGGCGTATGCGCACACCCGCGCCGAGGAGGGAGACCGGAAGGTGTCCATGGTGGCCACGGCCACGCCCCAGCCGATCAGATCGGAGCCGTGGGTCATCGACCGTGGCTCTGCAGAGCGGCCAGCCCAGCCGAACCGTCGTGCGCCTTCGCGCAGGCACGCATTCAGCGGACGGGAGGAGAATGGTTGGCCGGTCACCGGATCGAGCTGCGGCTCGTTGTGCAGCCGCAGCTCGACGGGGTCTACGGCCAACACGTGGGCAAGCTCGTCCATCGCCGATTCGAGCGCGAACATCCCGGGTCCCTCGTGCGGCGCGCGCATCGGGGTGGGTTGTGGGCGATCGAGGCACTCTATTCGGGTGCTGACCCGCAGTGCCGGGGTGGCGTAGAGCCAGCGGGTGCCGGCAGTGGCGAATTCGGCGTAGTCGTCGACCTGGGCCGCGGCGTTCACACTGTCGTGTTCGACCGCGCTGAGCCGCCCGGCGCGACTCGCGCCCAGGGCGACGGTCTGCCGGGTGGCGGGCTGGTGTCCGCAGCCGGTGAACATCTGCGACCGGGTCAGCACCAACTGCACCGGCCGATGCAGCACGCGGGCGGCCGACGCGGTCAGCAGCTGATGGGAGTGAACGTAGCCCTTGCAGCCGAAGCCGCCGCCCACGAACGGGCAACGCACATGCACCTGTTCTGGCGGGATCCCGAATGCGGCCGCCATCGCTGCCTGCACGATGAAGATGCCCTGAGCGGAGTCCTGCAGGTTCAGCTGGTCGCCGTCCCACCAGGCCAGCGTGGCCGAGGGTTCGATCGGGTTGTGATGACGGTCCGCGATGGTGTAGCTCTGGCGCAGCACAACGTCAGCGCTGGCCAAGCCCGCGTCCACGTCGCCCACCGTGAGGTCCGGCGCAGCCAAGTTGTAGGGGCCCCCAGGCGTCACCACCGACGCGCCGCCGAACACGGTCACCGGCGCAACCTCGGCGTATCGGTCGCGGACCAGCCTCGCCGCGTGCTGGGCTTGCTCGCGGGTCGCGGCGGCGACCAGCGCGATGGGCTGGCCCTCGTAGTACACCTGGTCGTCCTGCATCGGGATCACCGAGTGCGCCAGCGGCGGCACTGGAGGCGGCGTCAGCCGGGGAAGATCGGCGGCGGTCAGCA
>JBGSWT010000328.1:0-3361 GCA_041751815.1 Pseudonocardiaceae bacterium | reverse complement strand
CGTGCTGCACGTCTTCCCGGGTGATCACACCGCCGGTGCCGGAACCGGCCACCCCCTGCAGGTCAAGGCCGAGTTCCCGGGCTAGCTTGCGTACCGGTGGCTTGGCCAGGGGAACCGATCTCTGTGCGGCGGCAGGCGCTGCGGATGGAGCTCCAGCCGGAGTACCGACGTCCTTGCGGCGCCGTCGGGTCACCGCGCCCGTTCGCGGGCCGTAACCGACCAGGGTCGAGATCCGCCCGTCGGGTCCCTCCTCACCGATCTGGTCCGCCCTGGACGTCTCCGACCCGGCCCCGCTGGGGTCGATGTCGATCGCGATGAGTGGGCTGCCCACCTGCACGGTCGCTCCGGGCTCGGCATACAGCTCGCTGACCACCCCGGCATAGGGGCAGGGCAGCTCAACGGCCGCCTTGGCGGTCTCGATCTCGACGATGATCTGATTCACCGTGACGGTGTCCCCGGGGGTGACGTGCCAGGTAAGGACCTCCGCCTCGGTGAGACCTTCCCCGGCGTCGGGCAACAGGAACTGCTGGATGCGCGCCATGACGTCTCCTACCTCAGAACGCCAGCACGCGATCGACAGCGTCGAGTACCCGGTCCAGGTCGGGCAAGTAATCCTCCTCGCACTTCGCGGGCGGGTACGGGGTGTCGTACCCGGTCACTCGCAGCACCGGTGCCTCCAGCGAGTAAAAGCACTCCTGAGATACTCGGGCGGCGACTTCGGCAGTCAGGGAGGCCTCGCTGGGCGCCTCGGACACGCAGATCAACCGTCCGGTGCGGCGTACCGAGTCGAACACCGGTGCGAGGTCCAGCGGGGACAGCGTGCGCAGGTCGATCACCTCGAGCTGGTGGCCGTCGTCGGCTTCGGCGACGGTCGCGGCATCCAGCACGGTGCGCACCATCGGCCCGTAGGCGACCACCGTCGCCGTCATGCCGGGGCGCAGCACCCGTGACGTGAACAACGGCGGTGGCGCCATCGCGGGGTCCAGCGCCGCCTTGTCCCAGTACCGCCGCTTGGGTTCGAAGAAGATCACCGGGTCGTCGCAGGCGATCGCCTGCTGGATCATCCAGTAGGCGTCGACCGGGTTGGCGCAGGCAACGACCTTGAGTCCGGGGGTGTGGGCGAAGTAGGACTCCGGGGACTCGGAATGGTGCTCCACGGCTCCGATACCGCCGCCGTGCGGGATGCGCACCACCACCGGCATCCGCAACTTGCCCTGCGAGCGGTAGTGCAGCTTGGCGAGCTGGGAGACGATCTGGTCGAAGGCGGGAAAGACAAACCCATCAAATTGGATCTCGCAGACCGGGCGGTAACCGCGCACCGCAAGCCCGACGGCGGTGCCGATGATCCCGGACTCGCCCAGTGGAGTGTCAAAGACCCGCCGCTCGCCGAAGTCCTTCTGCAAACCGTCGGTGATGCGGAATACCCCGCCCAGCTTGCCGACGTCCTCCCCGATCACGATGACCTTGGGATCGGCCTCCATCGCGGCCCGCAGGCCCTGGTTGAGTCCCTTGGCCAGGGTGATCGTCTGCGGCGCGTCGGTGGCAGCCATCAGTGTCTACCTCCGGGCGCCCGGCCAGCCTCGGTGAATGACGCATGGTAGGCCAGGAACTCCTCGCGCTGGGCCTCCAGGTACGACGACGGTTCGGCGTAGACCTTCGAGAAGATCCGCTCCGGATCGGGAACCGGCATCGACGTGCAGTAGTCGCGCAGCCGGGCCGCCAGCTCGTCGGCCTCCGCAGCCACGCCGTCGAAGAACTCCTGCTTCGCCAGCCCCTCCCGCACCAGGTGCACCCGGACCCGCTCAATGGGGTCCTTGAGCTTCCATTCCTCCAGCTCAGTGGCAAGCCGGTACCGGGTCGGGTCGTCGGAGGTGGTGTGTGCGCCCATCCGGTACGTGCACGCCTCGATCAGCACCGGACCGTTGCCGGTACGGCATTCCCGCAGTGCCCAGCGGGTGACGGCCAGGGTGGCCAGCACGTCATTACCGTCCACCCGGATCCCGGGAAAACCGTAGCCCGCCGAACGGCGATACAGCGGTACCCGGGTCTGGCGGTCCAGCCCCGCTGAGATCGCCCACTGGTTGTTCTGGCAGAAGAACACCACCGGTGCGTCGTAGACCGCGGCCCAGACGAAGCCCTCATGCACGTCGCCCTGGGAAGTGGCGCCGTCGCCGAAGAAGCAGATCGTGGCCTCACCGGCCTCGGCGTCCCCGATCTTGCCGTCCAGCCACTGCCCCATCGCGTAACCGGTGGCATGCAGGCACTGATTGGCGATCACGATGGTGTACAGCTGGAATCCGGTGCTGAACGGGTCCCACGAACCCTGGTCGATGCCGCGGAAGATGCCGAACACCTCGGTGGGATCCACCCCGCGGCACCAGGCGACACCGTGCTCGCGGTAGGACGGGAAGGCCATGTCCTGCGGGGCCATCGCCCGGCCGGCACCGATCTGCGCGGCCTCCTGGCCCAGCAGGGGTGCCCACAGACCAAGCTGGCCTTGCCGCTGCAGGGCGTCGGCTTCCCGATCGGCCCGGCGGACGAGCACCATGTCGCGATACAGCGACTGGATCTCCACCGGAGAGATCTGCAGGTCGAACTGCGGATGCGAGACTCGCTGGCCCTCGGGGGTGAGCAGCTGGACCAGGTCCGCACCCTCGCTGGTGGCCCGCAGCCCGGCGATCACCTGCTGCGCAGTCTGTGGACCATCGACGTCCATCGTGACATCTCCTTGCTGTTGCGCCTCGCTCCACTCGTGATGGGCACGCGGCGCCGCCGCCGCGCAGCGCGGCTCCGGGATGTGGATTCGCAGCCAGGAGTCGACGCTAACAAATCACTGCAGTCGCAATCTTCGTACGGTAGCTGCGGACGGGCCGTTTCGTCACATCGTACGAGCCTGACGGTGGTCCGGTGCGCCGCCGGCGGCCCGCTTCGCTGGAGCGGAAGCGGTCCCCGTGGTGGCCCGCAGCGGTGGCCGGGTGCCGCCGAATAGGCGGTCCAGCACCTCCTTCGCGCGGTAGAGGTCGGAGTTGATCTCGTCATGCAACCGGGACAGTTGATGCAGCTCATGCGCACTTGCCCGCTCCCGCTGCTGGACGTGCTCGGTCGCGGTGGTGACCAACCGGTTCGCCTCGGCCCTGGCTTGCGCCATCAGCTGCGCGGCCTCGACCCGGGCAGCCTTGCACACCTCGTCTGCGTCCTGCCTGGCTGCGGTGAACAGCTCGTCCGCCTCCTGCGCAACCGTCTTGCGGATCTGTTCGACCTCGGCCTGCGCCTGCGCCCGGACCCGCTCGGATTCCCGGTCCACCTCCTCGCGAGCCCGGTCCAACTCGTGGCGAGTTCGGTCGAGCGCAGCGGAACGCCG
>JBGSWT010000327.1:0-5071 GCA_041751815.1 Pseudonocardiaceae bacterium | reverse complement strand
CGTGGCTTCGCGCTGCTCACCGGGCGTTGGCGCGTTCTCCAGCATGTCACCGTCAGCCCCAGCAAGATAACCAAGATCGCGCAAGCCGCACTCGTGCTCACCCATTTCGAACACGGCTATCTTCCTTGCTGAGAAAACCTCACTGGCTTCCTTGCTGAGAAAACCTCACTGGCTGCTGCGGTCATCAGCCGACCTCCAGGCCAGCCGGTAGGCGCGTAGCCGTTGGCCGAGCTGTGTGACCGCCCGGCTGTTCTGCCACGGTTGCATGCGGGCGCGGGCGGCGTTGATCTCGCCGACCAGCCGGACCGAACGGTTCTGCACCGCAAGGCCGACCGTCTGCTCGACAGTGGCGAAAGCCATGTTGCGGACGTCGGTGCGGGCGAGCGTGGCCACCGACCGCTCGGCGGCCTGGACGGCTTCGGTGGGACGGTGCAGTCGCACCAGGCACTTGCCGCGGATGTCCGAGTGCACTCCTCCGTTGGCGTATCAGGGGACGCGCGAAGGCTGTCCGTACCAGCGGCGATACCGGCGAGGTCGTTGTCCGATGACCAGGTGGTCGAGATGCACGACGACGATGGCCGGTTCGAGGGCGGCGAGGTACTCGAGGACTGGTCTTGGCTGCGGGTGGCTTCCACCCCGAGCAGCGCGGCGACGGGGGTAGCGGTGGACCGCGGCGGTCTCGAGGGCGTCGAGGGTGGGGATGTCGGGATTCGTGCAGGCCGCACGTGCGTCACCGACCAGGGTGTCGACAGTTGTCAAACTCCAACCCAAATTTCCTTTTCGGGTACCACGATCTGCCCGAAAGGCTAGGCCGCTTGGTAAGTACTTTGACCATGCCGCAAGCGTTAGACTTGCAACGTGTGCGTCGCAGCGCCACCACCGAGACAGATGATGATCACAATCACTGTTCGGCAGAGATCGTAAGACCCGCAACAGTCTGAAATGCGGCAACCCGCAACAGAAGGAGATTCGAGTAGAATGCCAGTAGTATGCGATTTCATACAGATTATCGGCGATGCACCTGTGACGATCGGAGATTCCAACGTAGTTCTCGAGAGATCGTTCAACACCGGAGGTCGGGAAGGTGGTACTGGGATCGACCGAACCGCCTTCTTAATCTTTAATGTCCGGGGCCTGACCCATGCGAACCAGGATGTCGTCGTCAGAGTCAATGGAACGCAGGTTGGCACCATTGGGCACTACTTCCCGGGTGGACCAGGAGTGAACACAAACGATGTTAACGACCCAAGCAAGCTGCGGCATCAAAATCACTGGTACACTCAGCTCATAGCTTTAACGGGGAGTCGGCTGAATAATGGGAACAACGAACTTCAGATTGAGGCGATTCGATTTCCAGGCAGCACCGGAAGTAACACATTTGACGACTTCCAACTCAAAGATATGATGTGCTTCTTCCATCAGGATGCATGAGTCGAGGTCTCTTGAGGGCTCTGCGGCCGTTGCTGTGGGCAACCACCCGATGATCGTTTAAAGTGCAACGTTCTGTCCTGTCCAGGTTCTTGGCTCTCTGAAGCTCAAGTACCGCGGCGAGGAATACGGCCGTTGCGCGCAGTCAGGGTATGGACGGTGCTGGTCGGGGTCGAGCACGCGGTGATCGAGTCAGTCGAGCTGAGGGCGGCGGCGAGGGCGAGGTGCTCGTCCACGGGTGTGCCCGGCACGCGCGCGGTAGGGCCGCTGCGGGCGCTGTTCGCCCGGTTATGGCCAGGGCGAGACAGCTTGCCGCTGGCGAGGTCTGGACCGTGGCAGGACGCGGGTGTTTGCGCAGGCCGACGTGCCGCGGGTGCGCTGGTTCGAGCACGGGGTGATCGTCGCGGCCCTGTCGTGGGCGTGCCATAGATCCCGGTTTACCACCGCATTCGGAGCACACCTGCGTCTGGCTGGCCTGCCACACCGCGTGGAGCGTGCTCGCGATCCTGCTAGCCAGCTGGCGGTCGGTGGCCGGGATCGTCGTGCGTGTGCTCGCCGAGGCGATCGGGCGAGGGGATCGGCTGGCCGGGCTGCGCGCCGGGTCGGGATCGACGAGATCTCCCGGAAGGGCCAGCGTTGTCCACTCTGCGCGGTCGATCACGACACAGTCCGGCTGGTGTGGGCTGGCAAGGGCCGCAACGCCGAGACCTTGCGCGGGTTGTTCGACCTTCTCGTCAGCCGCGGTCAGCGCAAATCAGCCACCTGAGGCGTTTACCAAACAGGCTCTCAGGCCGGTATGTCGTCGTGACCCTCCGAAGGGTTTATGGAACGCTCCTGCGAAGGGGCTCTGGGCGTGCGGTCGGCGAGATGACGTCGTGGCCTGGGCGACCCTGTCCTCCGCATCGCAGACCTCGCGGTGCGGAGGGAGGAGGCAGCTGTTGCCGTGGCCACCATTCGGTGTTCAGACCAGCCGGTGGGCCCGGAGCCGCTGGTCGAGCTGGGTGACCGCCCGGCTGTCCTGCCACGGCTGCATGCGGGCGCGTACACTGCTGATCTTCCTGGCCAGCCGGAGCGAACGGTTCTGTACCACAAGGTCGGCCGCCTGCTCGAGGGTGGCCGCGGCATGGTCGAGGTCGCCGCACTCCAGCCGCGCCAACCCGAGGTCGACGGTGGTACTGGCGACGTCGCGAACGTAGGTGCGATCGAGCGTAGTCAGCGACCGCTCTGCGGCCTGGGCGGCATCGGTGGGTCGGTTGAGCTGCAAGAGACATCCGGCGCGGATACCGGCGTGCAGTCCTTCGTCGTCGTAGCAGGGTACCTGTGAGGGTTTCCCGGTGCCGGCCACAAAACCGGAGTTGGCGTCGTTCAGCTCAGCCAGGCACGCCTTCTGCTGGCCGTCCTGGGCGTATGCCTGGGCTGTCACGTCCGCTGCCCAAGCGCGTAGCAGCGGTTCGTCGGTGTGCTTTGCCCAGTTCTGGGCCGCCACGGCGTGGTCGATACCCACTCGGGGTCGCTGCTGCCAGGTGGCCAGCTGGCTCAGGTGGCTCAACACCCGAGAGCTGAGGACGCTGTCCTGAGCCTCGTGGGCGGCGGTGCGGGCCTGCTCGTAGTAGTAGGCGGCGCCGTAGAAGTCGTTCAGGTCGGAGGAGAGCCAGCCGGCGACACGGGACTGGTCGGCGTAGAGCGACAGCAGCCGAGGCCGCAGATCGGGCGGGCATTCGCCGAGCATGTCGGCGGTCTGGTGACGCTGGGCGAGCACGGTGCTCAGCACGGCCTGCGGGCCCAGTCCCTTGTTCTGCAGCTGGACGCAGTGCGACAGCACCTGCTCCAGGTGCTCGAGCACGGTGGCGTCGACCCGGCTCGGCGTCTGGATGGCGGCGGCCAGGCGTTGCTGGTCGTCGGGGGTGAGGCTGTGCGCGTCCAGCCCGGCGGCCGCCGCGGTGGCGGCCCAACCGAGCGCGTGAAGCGTGTGCAGCGCGGCGCGACGGTTCATCATGCGAGCCCACGTTGTGAACAGGTCAACGAGCTGTTGACCGGCAGCGTCCCACTGGTGAGCGGACGGCCCCAGGGTGCCATCCGCCACCGTGATCAGGCGACCCAGCTGGGCAGCCAGCTGGGTGGTGAACTGCTCGGGCAGCAGCAGCTCGTGGGTCGGGACAAGGATCCCAGCCGGCTCCGGCAGCAGCGGGGCAGCGGGGTGGGCGGCGTCGGTCG
This sequence comes from Pseudonocardiaceae bacterium, assembly GCA_041751815.1. Taxonomy (GTDB): domain Bacteria; phylum Actinomycetota; class Actinomycetes; order Mycobacteriales; family Pseudonocardiaceae. The sequence goes on along the minus strand of JBGSWT010000327.1, from coordinate 1,429 downwards.
CCATTCCCGGCGGGAGGACCGCGGCGGGGGTCGGCGACGGCTCGTCTGACTCGTCGCACGCCGCGGCATGGGATGAGGCGGCATGGGATGAGGTCGCCGGGTCGAGGTGGCTGTAGTCCTGCCCGTCGGACAGGTCACCGGCGCTGCACTGGTAGAGAAACGCCAGCTTGTCCAACGTGTCCAGCGAGGGTGCCCGCCCGCTCGGCGCAGGCCAGGCCTCCCAGTAGGAGATCTGCTTGGCCGTCTTCGGCGCCTCCTGGTCCGGCCACTGCGCGTTCCACCGCTCGGCTACCTGAGCCTGGGTCCAACCATGCGCCATCCGGAACGCCATCCGGGTGCTCACCCGATGCTCGTCCTGGATACGCGCCGCGATCTCACGATAGCTGCGGTTCTGCTGGCGCATCTCGGCGCACAGCCTCGCCAGCTCACCACGCCGGCTCCGCGATCGTCTGCTCATCCGTGCTCCTTGTGTGGACGCCTCAGCCGTCCGATGCATTCAGTGGCTGTCCCATCGTGGTCAGCTTATTCCTGGCGTCACGGTGTGTGATCCGGGGTCGGTACGACGGCAGCACGTAAACGCAGCGGCGGAGCACTGTGCGTACCGAGTGCAGAAACTTCCCTTTGCTGTGGACCTTTGCGCCGGCCTGCTCGTGTCTTCCCGTTTTCCCACGTTCAGCGGCTACTCCGTGTGCCTTCGTTCAGCACACACGGCACAGAGATCAACGGAGGCGTGGTCGGTTTCGTCCCGAGCGGCTGGCACGGTCGAGCCATGTCAACCATCCGTGGTTCCGCGGAGGGTATGCCGTGCCCAGTCCCGGACCGCGTCACGGCATCCGACCGGTACCCCCTGACCGGCAGGCGTTCACGCAGCGGTTGTCCCACAACCGCGACGCCTGCCGGTGTGCCGGCGACCCGCCTGTGGTGGTTGGCGGCTCACCGGTGGTAGATCGTGGCATGAAGGAGCCCACCGACACCGATGAGCAGGGTCAGTGCGGTGGCCTGACGGAGCAGACCGAACCCCCACGGTCGAGCTCACCGGCCACCGCACTGACCCGACCCCGAAGCCCGTCCCTGGGATGCGTGCCGGGCGCCACCACGACGTCGGGTCCGTCGGGGCCGGCCACAACCTCGAGTGTGGCGGGGAGCCGGCACGGGGTCGTGAACAACCTTTGAGGGGCAGGAGCTGGTGCGGTTTCGGAAATGGCCGCCGCGCTGGGTGAAGCGAACCCAGCGCCAGGTACAGGTGCGGCTGACGAGGGCCAGGTGCGCCTGCTGCCGACGCTTGACCTGGGTGATCGTCGGCCCACCACGGTGCCCCGACTGCGCGAACAAGACGGAGCCTGTACGGCTGACGCGAGTCGACTCCTACAAGCGACACCGACGCTGACCTGAAGATCGAACTCGGTTGAGCCTGAAGTACTCCGAGCGT
>JBGSWT010000326.1:0-7894 GCA_041751815.1 Pseudonocardiaceae bacterium | reverse complement strand
CTCGCCGTGGTGGACGGGGCGACGGTTCGGGCGTTGGCGGAGGGCGCCGACGCGGACCAGGCAACGGCCAGGGTGCTGCAGCTGCTCGCGCTGCTGCGAGCGGGTGTTGCGTGAGCGGCGCGACGATCAGTCAGCGTTCGCTGTCCAGCTGTGCCATGAACTGGGTGGGGTACCGGTCGCCCCGTGCCTCCCCCCGAGGGATCAACTCGTCGATGCGGGCGAGCTCGGCACGGTCCAGGGTCACCCGCGAGCTGTCGAGCATCGTCTCGACCTGATCCGGGCGTCGTGCGCCCACGACGGGCACGATGTCCTCGCCCCTCGCCGCCACCCAGGCGATGGCCAGTTGGGCGACGGACGCCTGCTTGTCCTGCGCCATCGCCCGCAACCGCGCGACGAGGGCGTCGTTGTGCTCGCGGTTGGCGCCCTGGAAGCGCGGTGAGATGGCCCGGAACCCGCCGGACCCACTGCCGCTGATCAGGCCTCGCGAGAGCACGCCGTAGGCCGTGACCCCGATGCCCAGCTCTCGGCATACCGGCAGGATCTCGTCCTCGATCCCGCGGCTGAGCAGTGAGTACTCGATCTGTACGTCACTGATGGGAGCGACGGCGGCGGCGCGGCGGATCGTCTCGGCCCCGACCTCGCTGAGGCCGATGTGGCGCACGTAGCCCTGCTCGACCATCTCCGCGATCGCGCCCACCGTGTCCTCGATGGGTACGGCCGGGTCGAGCCTGGCCGGACGGTAGATGTCGACGTACTGCACGCCCAGGCGCTGCAGCGAGTACGCCAGAAAGTTCTGCAGCGCGACCGGTCGTGCGTCGTTGCCGACCAGCGCGCCGCCGGGGACGCCCAGCGCACCGAACTTCACCGACAGCACGACGTCGTCGCGGTCCCGACCGGCCAGTGCCCGACGGATGAGCCATTCGTTGTGGCCGCTGCCGTAGAAGTCGCCGGTGTCCAGCAGGGTGCCGCCCGCATCGAGGTAGGCGTGGATGACCCGCACGCTCTGGTCGTCGTCGGTGGGGCCGTACGCGCCGGACAGACCCATGCAGCCGAGCCCGAGTGCGGACACGGATGGGCCGGTGCGGCCGAGACGGCGGGTGTCGGTGTGAGATGTCATGCCGAGACCATGGGCCGCGTCGGGGCCCACCCACCAGGCCCACCTCATCCAGGGACGACCTCTCCCTGGTTGCTTTGCGTCGCGACGACGATGATGGTCGGTGTGATCGACCGTGCCGGGCTCGCCGACTTCCTCCGCCGCCGCCGCGAGCTGCTCCGACCGGCCGACATCGGGCTTCCCGAGGGCGTCCGACGCCGTACCCCGGGGCTGCGCCGTGAGGAGGTGGCGCAACTGGCGGGCATGTCGAGCGATTACTACTCCCGGTTGGAGCAGTGCCGCGGGTCACACCCGTCCGAGCCGATCGTGGCCTCGCTGGCCCTCGCGCTACGCTGCGACCTGGACGAACGCGACCACCTGTTCCACCTGTCCGGTCTGGCCCCACCGCCGCGCCGTGCCGGGCGGCACATCCGCCCGGGTCTGATGCGGCTGGTCGAGCGGCTCACCGACGTGCCGGTGTGCATCTGCACCGACCTGAACGAGGTGCTGTGGCAGAACACCCTCGCCGACACGGTGCTGGGTGCAGCGGGCGACCGCAGCGGGCGGGCACGCAACTACGCCTGGCGGTGGTTCACCGAGCCGGGCGCGCGCAGCCGTTTTCCCGAGGAGGACTGGCCGCACCATTCGACTTCACACGTCAACGACCTCCGGGCGACGCACAGCCGCCGGGCCGGCGAACCGGACGTGACCGCACTGATAGACGGCCTACGGGAACGCAGCGTCGAGTTCCGCACGCTGTGGGAACGGCACGAGGTCGCGGTGCGCCGTCACGACCGCAAGCGCATGATCCACCCGGAGGTCGGCCTGCTGCACCTGACCTGTGAACTGCTGTTCACACCGGACGAGGACCTCAGGGTGCTGGTGTTCTTCCCCACCGAGGGAACCGATGCCCGCGACCAGCTCGACCTGTTGCGCGTCATCGGGACGCAGAACTTCCAGACGACCAGCTGAGAGCCTGCCGTCGCTGCCGGCCTGCTGATCGGGTGACCAATCACCATGATGAGGTAGCCCCAGCATTGGCCCTGCTTGCTATGTCGGCTCGGCGGGGCGGCTGAGGCGGTTCGACCTGACGTTTCGTGTGGGAGCGGGTGACGGGAATCGGAACCCGCACCGTCAGCTTGGTAAGCGCCGCACGGGTAGAGGTGTGATGCCGTCTGAGCAGCAGGAACGTTGACCGCTCGCGCCCGCTGCGGCCTCTCCATTGCCGGTCGATGTTGCACGCGGGTTGCACGGGCGGCGACCTCACTGCTGCACCGGCGGCAACCCTGCGGTCATTGTGATTGTCCTGTGCTCGTCCTGCTGGACGTCGCTCGAGAGCATGTGCGAATGAGGCTATGCGGTCGCCGTCCCGCGAAGCAGGCTCGCGTGACCAAGGCGGTGCTGACGGTGCTTGTGGTCATCGCTGCTGTGGGTACCGGCTGCAGCGCTCTGGACGGTGACGCTGCGGCGACGTGGACGCTGGCGCCGGGGCAGACCCTCGACGCCGAGACCACCACCTTCACCGTGACGGTGACCCGCTCCGAATGCAACAGCGGTGTGACCGGAACCGTCAACGACCCGGACATCGAGTTGGCCGAGGACGAAGTTGTCCTCACGTTCACCGTGAGCCCGGGCGAGCCCAGGGCGGCCGACTGCCAGGGCAATGACGGGGTCACTTATGAGGTGGAGCTACCCGAGGCGCTCGGTGACAGGACCCTTGTCGACGAAGCGTGTCGATCAACCCCTCCCGTCAACCCTGCCACCTGCGAGCCTGATGGGGTGCGCCTTGTCCCCTGAGTCAACGCGAGTAGCAGTGAGCTGGACCCCGTCTCAGCACCTGTTGAAGGCCTGCCTGTACGTGGGGAGACGAGGACACGTCTACCTGAGAGCGGCAACGAGCGTCGCACGCGCACACGCAGCCTGACACGCGCCGCTCATCGTTTCGGTGCCCCTGACACTGCTCGGGCTGGGTGGTGATCCCGTCGGTCGGCCGATCTTCGATCCCCCGCGCCGGTGCTGGTCGGGTCAAGTCCACGGCACGAGGGTGACCAGGTGGTGGAGCTGGTGGACGTGATGCGGCCGGCGCTGGTGTGGTGGCCTCCAGCGGCCGGGCGACGGGATCACCGCCCTGTGGTGACCTTCCCTCGTGATCCTGGAGACCTCAGACGGGTTTAGGGCGTCAAGGGGGTCGTGGTTGATTTCGGCTGATTCTGTTGCGAGGCCCGGGGGTTCGGGGGCAGCGCCCCCGAGGTCTCCCCAACCCACAACTGGTGGCCAACCCCTGACCATCCGCCGGCCCCGAAGGAGCTTAGCCAAGTAGCTCCTGCACAAGATCGTCTATCGAGCCGGCGTGATCGACCGGATTGCGCAGTCACCGCTGGGGCTGCACGTCCCCTGCTGCGGAGCGTGGGCGCGCAGGCCGTCCGGACTGCGCCGATCGCCGTTTCACCGGATCGTCGGAGCGCCAAGGCACCCAGCGCCGCGCAGTCTCCCTGCGGCCGGGTGGCTGGCGGGTCCGAGGCTCCGGTCGACTTGCTGGACGGTCGCGGTGCCTCTCACGCTAGGTTCGCCGGTGATGGAGCTCGCTTACGACGACCGCGGCCAGGGCCCGTGCGTCGTCCTGATCCACGGGCATCCCTTCGATCGTTCCCTGTGGGAGCCCCAGATGGCTGCCTTGGCTAGCCAGGTGCGCGTGGTGGCACCCGACCTGCGCGGCTTCGGCCAGAGCCCTGTCACCCCGCACTTGGTCACGTTGCGCCAGTACGCCAAGGACATCGAGGAGCTGCTGGGACGCCTGGGCATCGAGCGGGCTGCCTTCGTCGGGCTCAGCATGGGCGGGCTGGTCGCGATGGAGCTCGCCACCGCTGACCCCGAGCGCTGCTGGGCGTTGGGGCTGGTGACGACGACCGCTGAACCGGTCACCGCGGACGAGCGCGCATCACGGCTTGAGCGGGCGGACCTGGTCGAACGTGACGGCATGCAGGTCCTGGTCGACTACATGCACACCGGCGTGTATGGCCCCCGGTGCCCAGCGGCGGTCCGCCGGCGGGTGGACGCCATGATGACCAGCGCCCCACCGGTGGGAGCGGCAGCCGCTCTGCGAGGGCGCGCAGAGCGGCCCGACTACCGCCCCCGACTCCTGCAGCTCGACGTCCCCGCGTTCGTTTGCACCGGCTCGCAGGACCCCTGGTCGAACGAGGTGGTAACGGCCGAGATTGTCGAGCACCTGCAGCACCCAGAGCTCGTCGTCATCGACGGGGCCGGGCACCTGCCCAACCTCGAAGCCGAGGAGACCTTCAACACCGCTCTCGCCGGGTTCCTGGCCACACACGCACCCAGCTGAGCTGGTGCACCTCGCAGTACGCCCATCCACCCAGAGGTGAGCAGGCGGAGGCGCCCCGGCCTGTCTCGATCCCGCCGGGGCGTGTGCCACTAGCGGTCATTTGCGGTGAGAGACGCCTGCGTTGTCGTGGACCTATGACCGCTGCCCTTCCAGGTCCAGGTCCAGGTCCAGGTCCAGGTGCATCGTGGCGTTGGCAAGAACTTGACCCTTGCGGCGGTCGTCGGGGTGGCCCTCGTCAAGAACGAAGCCGAGCCGTTCGAGGAGCAGTTGGAGTGCTCTGCTGGGCGCGGGCGAGGACGGTGATGGCCTGGGCGTTCTCGGAGTCGGCTGGCAGTCGACGGTGGTGAGCGGCGTGGGTGCGCAGGATGTTGGCCAAGATCAACGCGTCGCCGGGGTCGGATTTCTTGCGGGTCGCGGTGTGACGGTTGCGGTAGTGCGCTGCCGACATGGGGTTGATCGCATAGACGTCACGACCCGACGCTCGCTGGGTGCCATCAGGTGTTCGACTTCCTCCGGGGTGGCCCATCGGACGGGTACGGCTTCGTGGCTGGATGCCGGCGGCCCGGGGTCGAGGGATGGGGCGGGCGTTGGTACCCCGGCCGTCGCCGTGGTGGGACCAACCCCCGTTGTGGGGTCCCGCGTGAGCGAGCGGACCGCGGTCGGGGACCTGGCCTGGCAGCCGACGGCGGCGGATCTGCACACCGACGCTGCGCGCTCAACAGTGCGCGGAAGGGTGGCACCTCGAGGTCGACCCGCTCGAGGACCAGCCGTCTCCGGTCATGTCACGTGACGATGCGAAACGCGCCGTACACGAGAAGGCCGATTGCGAACCTGCTGAGCAGTCGCCAGGCGAGGCGATGACTGTCGTGCCAGGCGTAGATGGCGTCAACCCATCGCATGAACCTAGCACCCACGAGGCGGAGCATATCCGTCGTAAGCGCTCCACCCGTCGCCGCAAATGACGCTGCGGGGCTGCCTCGGGTGGACCTGACCGAGCGGACCATGGGTCGCGCGTACCCCGGCAAAGACGGGATGACCTACCGGCCGTCGATGTTCGTCACCCTGACCTCGCCGTCCTACGGCCGGGTGGTCGACGGGGCGCCGGTCGACCCGGCCACGTACGACCACGCGCGGGCAGCTCGTGACGCGGTGGCGTTCTCGGCGTTGTTCGACCGGGGAGCCATCCCCGGGCGGTGCTCCTCGCGGTCGCGAAAGCTACGTACGTGCAGCAGTGGTGGCCCGCCTATGACCCGGAGCACGTCGTCTACGTCGACGAGCTGGCGTTGCCGGTGTGGGACGGCACCGACTATGTGGACCCCGGTACCCGGGCACCCCTTCGTACGTGGCAGCAGGCCCCGGACCTCCTGGCGGCTGAGACGGGTGCATCGCTGCGCGACCCCGTGGCGCGGATGGGCCACGACAGCATGCAGGCGGCGCTGATCTGCCAGCACCGCTCACGGGGCGCTGACCAGAGGATCGCTGATGGTCTCGCGGCGTTGCTCCCGCCCGACGCTGTTGCACGTGGGTTGCACGACGGGCCGGGCACGGATCCTGCACAGGTCGGTGACGGGGACGCTGAGGCGGTCTGACCTGGGGTTTCGTGTGGGAGCGGGTGACGGGAATCGAACCCGCACTGTCAGCTTGGGAAGCTGATGTTCTACCATTGAACTACACCCGCGTTGCTGCCGGCCCTGCTGTAAGAGCAGGCATCGAAGCATAGCGAACGGCCGACCGGGGTGTCCCCGCCCCCATCGTGACCGGTCGCCGCGAGACCTCGGTGCCGCTGGGGGTTGCGCACGTTACCGGCGAGTAGCATCCTGGTGGTTACCGGGCGGTAACCGATCGCAGGCACGGCAGAGCCGCCGACACCGACGTCAGGGAGCGCTACGTGGGCCACTATCGGAGCAACCTTCGCGACATCGAGTTCAACCTGTTCGAGGTCTTCGCCCGACAGGACCTCCTGGGCACCGCGCCGTACGACGACATGGACACCGACACGGCCCGGGAGATGCTCGGGGAGGTCCGCCGCCTCTGTGAGGAGAACCTGTCGGACTCCTTCGCGGCCGGGGACCGCAACCCGCCGGTCTTCGACCCCGCCCGGCACGCCGTCACTGTCACCAAGGAGTTCGCAGACGACTACCACGCCTGGATGGATGCAGAGTTCTGGCGGATGGAACTGCCCGCCGAGATCGGCGGCACCACCGTCCCACCCAGCATCCGGTGGGCTGCGGCGGAGATGATCCTGGGCGCCAACCCGGCAGTCTTCTTCTACGCCTCGGGCATGAGCTTCGCCCACACCCTGCACCGGATAGGCAACCCTGAGCAGCGCGAACTGGCCCGGCTCATGGTGGACAACCGCTGGACCGCGACGATGGTGCTCACCGAGCCCGACGCCGGCTCGGACGTCGGCGCCGGCCGCGCCACCGCCGTCCAGCAGGACGACGGCAGCTGGCACATCACCGGTGTCAAGCGCTTCATCAGCGCCGGCGAGCACGACCTGTCCGACAACACGGTGCACTTCGTGCTGGCACGGCCCCAGGGCGCGGGAGCCGGCACCAAGGGGCTCAGCCTCTTCATCGTGCCGAAGTTCCACGTCGACGCCACGGGCACCGTCGGCGAGCGCAACGGCGTCTTCGCGACCAACGTCGAGCACAAGATGGGCTTCAAGGTGTCCACCACCTGCGAGCTGCGCTTCGGCGAGATCGACGGCATCCCCGCAGTCGGCACGCTGCTGGGTGACGTGCACGACGGCATCGCCCAGATGTTCATGGTCATCGAGTACGCCCGCATGATGGTCGGCACCAAGGCGATCTCCACGCTGTCCACGGGCTACCTCAACGCCTTGGACTACGCGAAGACCCGGGTCCAGGGCGCGGACATGACGACCATGGCCGACAAGACATCGCCCCGCGTGACCATCACGCACCACCCGGACGTCCGCCGCTCCCTGCTGCTGACCAAGGCCTACGCCGAGGGGCTGCGGGCGCTGGTGACGTACGCGGCCACCATGCAGGACGCGGCCTACCGCGCGCTGCTCACCGGCGGCACCGACGAGCTCGCCGAGCGGGTCAACGACCTGCTGCTGCCGCTGGTCAAGGGCTGTGGGTCCGAGCGGGCGTACGCCCTGCTCGGCGGCGAGGCGCTCCAGGTCTTCGGCGGATCCGGCTACCTGGAGGACTACCCGCTGGAGCAGTACGTCCGCGACGCCAAGATCGACACCCTGTACGAGGGGACGACGGCGATCCAGGGCCAGGACTTCTTCTTCCGCAAGATCCTTCGTGACCGGGGGGTCGCGCTCGGGCACGTCGCCGGAGAGATCCAGACATTCGCCCACGAGACCGCTCCGGCCGGAGCGGATCCGCTGGCCGTGGAGAAGGCCCTGCTGCTGCGCGCGCTCGGCGGCGAAGGTGTCGTCGGCACCGCCACCCTTGACCAGGCTCAGGATCTGTTGACTGAGG
>JBGSWT010000325.1:0-3184 GCA_041751815.1 Pseudonocardiaceae bacterium | reverse complement strand
CCTCGTGTTGTGGCAGCCACCGGTCGAGCAATGCGCCGAGCGTCGATTTTGTCCGGGCCACCTTGAGCGAGTCTGCCTCGGCGAGCAGCCGAGTCCGGATCTTCTCGGCCGCATTCATCGCGGCACGCTCGGAACGCTCGTTGCCGGGCTTCTCGATCGGGACGCTCTCGACGAGCACGATCCGTTCTCCCGTGGACGGGTCCTCGCCCGCTGACACCCGCACCTGCAGACACGCGCCCATCCGCCGGACGCTGCCTCGCTTACGACGTTCGGAGGCCTCGACGTCGGTTGTCATGGCAGGGAAGCTAGCACGGCACGTGGATGAGTCCGTGGATAGAGATCCACGTCGATGATGCAGTGTGATCAAGATAAAAATAAACCGCCTGGTCAGAGGCGGTCTACATGTGGCGCGCCCGAAGAGATTCGAACTCCCAACCTTCTGATCCGTAGTCAGATGCTCTATCCGTTGAGCTACGGGCGCCTGTTCTGTTGTCGGCCAGCATGAGACCTGGCCACCTGCGGAGGCTCCGGGATTTGAACCCGGGAGGGGGCGTAACCCCCAACCGCATTAGCAGTGCGGCGCCATAGACCAGACTAGGCGAAGCCTCCCGGGGCCTTTCGAGGCCGCCAGGCGATCAGCGTACACAGCGTGCCCTCGACCGGGCAAAGCGGGTAGCCGGCCGCCCGGCGGCGCCAATGTTGCTGGTCACAGGCTCAGGCGTGCGGGCTTGTCAGACCCACGCCGTACCCTTGGACCCGTGAGCGAGCCGCTGGTGGAGATGGTTGTGGGCCGGCCACAGCCGCGGCTGCGTCCACTGGTCGCGGGCTACACCGGCTACCGGATCGAGGGCGCCGAACCCGGGGTGCATCGCGGCCTGCCGTCGCGTCACCTCACCTTCATCGTCACCCTCGACGGCACCGTGGACCTTGTGGCAATGCCCGATCCCGCCCAGCCACCGACCTCGTTCGTCGCACTGGCCGGCGGGCTGCATGCCGCCCCAGCCCGGATCACCCACAACGGCCACCAGCACGGCATCCAGCTGAGCCTCACCCCACTGGGAGCTCGGGTTCTGCTGGGGCTGCCCGCCGGCGAGCTGGCCGCTACCGTCGTCGATCTGGACACACTGCTGGGACCGGTCGCCGGTGAACTCGTCGATCGGCTGCGAACCGCGCGCACCTGGACCGAGCGATTCCTTGAACTGGACCGCGCCCTGGCCGGCATCGCCCGCCAACGACAACGGGACGGACCGGCACCGGAGCTCGGGTGGGCCTGGCAGCGGCTGACCAGCTGCCATGGCCGGGTCAAGGTCAGCACGCTGGCCGAGGACGTCGGGTGGAGCAGACGGCACCTGGGTGAGCGCTTCCGGCGCGAATTCGGCCTGAGTCCGAAGGTGGCCGGTCGGGTGATGCGGTTCGAGGTCGTCCACCGCATGCTCCGAGCCGCCACACGGCCGGGCCTGGCCGAGATCGCGGCTCGCTGCGGCTACGCCGACCAGGCCCATCTGACCCGGGAGTGGCGAGAGCTTGCCGGCTGCACCCCGTCGACGTGGCTGGCCGAAGAGCTCCCATCCGTTCAAGACGACGAGCACACCGAGGACCATCCTGGACGGCATGACCGATAACGTTCCTGCACCCACCATCTGGCCGTGCCTGTCCTACTCCGATGAGCGTGCCGCGATCCGCTTCCTCGTCGAAGCCTTCGGCTTCGAGGAGACGCTCGTCGTTCCCGGTGACCGGGATGGCGAAATCGTGCACGTCGAACTGCGTTGGCCCGAAGGCGGCGGAATCATGTTCGGGTCTGGCGAGGGCGAGTTCGACAGGAAGCCTGGCAACGCATCGCTGTACGTGGTCACCGACGCACCCGATGCGCTGTTCGAGCGTGCCACGGCGGCCGGCGCTGAGCTCGTCCGAGGGCTCAAGGACGAGGACTACGGCTCGCGCGGCTTCACTGTCCGCGATCCGGAAGGCAACCTCTGGACCTTCGGCACCTACCGAGGTGCCTGACGCGGCGGCACTTACTCAGGCACCTTGGTAGCCGCGAACTTGACGACCAGGCCGCGCAGGGCAGTCCTCGTCCGCACATTGGCGACCTGAAGCCGGGCTAGCTCGGATTCCAGTTGCCCTGCGCGCAGCATCCTCGTGTCGTGGGCGTGGCCGAAGTGCATGAGCCGGATCGGCGCAGTGTCAAGTAGGTCGTATCCGATCAGACGGCCGCCGGGACGCAGCACCCGGATGGCCTCGGCAAGTGCCTTCTCCCAGGCGACGACGTGATGCAGCATGGCGGCGGACAGGACGAAATCGAACCGGCAGTCGGCAAAGGGAAGCTCGGCGGCGTCGACTCGTTCGACGCTGGCCCGATCGTCAGCGGGCGCCAACGCCCGCCGCGCCGTGTGCACCATGTCGGTGTCGTAGTCAGTGGCGACGATCCGAAGGGTTGGCGACACTGCAAGCAGCGCGGCCGACATGGCCCCACTGCCGGCACCGATCTCGATGCCCTCGCCGGTCGGCCGCTCACCCCCCAAGATCCAGGGCAGGACGACCCGCCGGGCAAGGATCCGGGAAGGAAGGCTGACGGCCAGCGCTCTGGCCATCGCAGGCATTTCGGGCATGCTTCCAGTTTCCATCGGACTGGGGTACAAAGCATCGGGTTTCCGACGCGATCGTGAGCAGCGGTGGTGCACGTCGTGAACTCGGCACCACCGACATTGCAGTGAGTGAAGACGTCGGTCGTGTCGAGTTCACGACACTTTGGCACCTAAGGCCCCACGCGGAAATTACTCCCGTTGGTTCGGGCGTGTCGTGTCTGTGTCTGGCGCGGCGGTCACGGTGTAGTTCCAGTCGCCGTGGAAGGCGTGTCGTTGCAGGTGGGCGGCTTCGAAGGTTTTCATCTCTTTGTTGGTGATCTTGATTCCTCGTGGGTAGGTGTTGGTGTCGAGCCCCGCCTGGATCGTGAGCCCGGTCTTGGTGGTGGTCGCCGCGATGGTCTCGACCACCACCTCGTGGGTCTCCAAAGGTCGGCCACGCCAGTTCAGGGTGATCGCGCAGAACATCCGGTGCTCGATCTTGTTCCACTTCGAGGTGCCCGGCGGCAGGTGGCACACGGTGATCTGCAGCCCGGTCTGGGCGGCCAGCTCCGCGAGCTGGGTCTTCCACAACCGCAACCGGGAACCGTTGGACCCGCCGC
>JBGSWT010000324.1:0-7290 GCA_041751815.1 Pseudonocardiaceae bacterium | reverse complement strand
GTTCTGCCCCCACGGGTTGCCCTTGTTCTCCAGGTTGCGAAACAGCGTTCCCAGCTCGGTGGGGAACTCGGCTTCAATCAGCACCTGGTAGCGGCGCATGTCGACAATATGGTCAACGTGCTCGATATCCACCGGGCACTGCTCCACGCAGGCCCCGCAGGTGGTGCACGACCACAGCACGTCGGGGTCGATCACGCCGCCGGCCTCGGCGGTACCGACCAGCGGCCGGTTGGCCTGCTCCGGACCTGATCCAGGAACCCGGCCGAAACCGGACTCAGGCACGTGCCCGTTACCTTCGGCCAGGGCGAGCACGTCGACATCACTGTGGTCCGGTACCGGCTGGTCGCCGATGAGATAGGGCGCTTTGGCGAACAGGTGATCCCGCAGATCCATGATCACGAGCTTGGGGGACAGCGGCTTGCCGGTGTTCCACGCCGGGCACTGGCTCTGGCAGCGACCGCACTCGGTGCAGGTGGCGAAGTCCAGCATGCCCTTCCAGGTGAAGTCCTCGATCTTGCCGCGGCCGAAGACGTCGTCCTCACCGGGATCTTCGAAGTCGATCGCCTTGCCGCCGGACTCCATCGGCAGCAGCGGCCCGAGCGCCTTGGGCATCCGCTTGGCCGCGACGTTGATCGGCGCAACGAAGATATGCAGGTGCTTGGAGTACAGCACGATGATCAGAAAGGCCAGCATGACGCCGATGTGCAGCAGCAGCCCGATCGTCTCCAGCACCTCGTTGGCGCCCGCGCCCAGCGGTGCCAACACCGCACCCGCGGCCTCCGAGATGAACGCGCCGGAGTCATAAGGGAAGGTGCCGGTGTTCACTGCGGTCCCGCGGAACAGGAACATCGTCCAGACCACGTTGAAGATCATGAAGAGGATGAGCCATGCGCCGCCGGTGTGCGAGCCGTAGAAGCGCGACGCCCGCTGCCTGCGTTCCGGCGCCTGCTGTATCCGGATGATCGCGAAGGCGATGATCGACGCGAGCACCGAGAGTGCGATGAAGTCCTGCAGGAAGCCCAGCGGCGGCCAGCGGCCGATCAGCGGGATGGCGAAGTTCTCGTCGAACAGCGCCCCGTAGGCCTCGACATAGACCGTGATCAGGATCACGAAGCCCCAGAAGGTGAAGAGGTGCGCGAGCCCGGGGATCGTCCATTTCAGCAACCGCCGCTGCCCGAACACCTCGACCAGCTGCGTCCGCAGTTGGGTGCCCAACTCCGCGGTCCTGTCAGCCACCGGTTGGCCGGACCGGATCAAGGTATAGAGCCACCGCACGCGCTGAGCAGCCAGAACGAGGGTCAGGACGGTCAGGCCCAGACCGATCACCAGTCGCGCTGCCATCACGGCAACCAGCCTACGGCTGGTCGTGAGTGGCAAACAGTGTTATGGCACGTAATGCCGCTCACGAGCGCGCGGCCAGCCGGACCGCGCGCATTCCGGCCTGGCTCGCGGAGGGAAGCCGGATCGTCATCGGGCGCTGCTCGTGCCGGGGCACCTGCAGGGAGCGTGGAGCCGGGTACAGATCGGTGGGAGCGTCCGGGTGTTGCGGATGCACCAGGTTCAGCAGTGCCCGCATGGTGTGCTCTGCGGCACCTTCATAGGCCCAGACGACCACCTCGGGCGCAAACACATCCACCCGGCCCAGCTTGGGCACCCGTGCCGCGGCGACCCGCTCGCAGCTGCGGATGATCAGATGATCGACGCAGTCGTCCCACTGGTAGGAGGCGGCCAGCGCGGTCGGCCCGGTTCGGGGGCCGCAGCAGTACACCGTGAAACCGTCCGCGACGACGTCGAGCAGCAGCTGTTCCACCACCGGCGGCAGCTCCGTCATGTGATCACCGCTCTTGGTGGTGGACGGTGGCCCCGGCCGATTCGGGGAGTCAAGGCCAGGGCCACCGTCGTTCATGGTGAGTCGCTGGAACACGGTGGTGATACTCACCGGAGCGCTCCAACAGGGGGAATAAGCTCTCTGACTATCTTGCTTGCAGTTGGACGGTAGCAGTCAGGCAACATGACTGCAACTTTCACGATCTTGTGATTTCGGGAGGTTCCGTGGCGCTGCGCAAGACGATCAGGTCCCGCCGGTTGGGCAAGCAGATCCGGCGACTCCGCGATGATGCCCAGCTCAGCCAGGAGAAGCTGGTCGAGCTGATGAATGCCGACCAACCCAACCAGCGCCGTATCTCCGCCGCGTACCTGTCGCGGGTGGAGTCCGGTCTCGGCCGGATCACCCCCGAGCACCTGCAACGGATCGGGACGGTGCTTGACGTCGGTGCCGAGCAGGCGCAGAAGCTCGACGAGCTACGCCGCCGCGCCGACGAACGGGGCTGGTGGCAGGAGTACTCGGACATCGTCGGTGAAACCATGGAGATGCTCGCCGAGATCGGCGAGGACGCCACCACCGTGCGCAGCTACGACAACGTATACGTCCAGGGACTGCTGCAGACCCGGGCCTACGCCGAGGCGGTGGTCGGCAACGCCCGCACCTTGGTCCCGCCGCTGCATGTCGACCGGCTCGTCGAGCTGCGGATGCGACGTCAGCGGCGGCTCGGCGAGGACGGCTTCCAGGGCCTGACCGCTGTGCTGACTGAGGGTGTCATCCGTACTCTGGTAGGCGGTCGAGACGTGATGCACGACCAGCTTCAACACCTGATCGAGGTGACCCAGCGGTACCCGGTGGCGCTGCACATCCTGCCCTTCAGTGCCGGTGCGCTACCCGGCTCGGATAACCTCTTGATCTTCGGGTTCGAGCGCGAGTTCGACGGCGACGTGGTGTACGTAGACAGCGAGACGGCGCAACGGATCTACGAGGGCCGAGACCTCGTGCGGCAGTGCACATATATCTTCAATGCAGCTCTCACTCTCGCCCTGCCATCCCGGGAATCACAGGACCTGATCCGCGCAGTGATGAAGGAGCTATGACTTAGTGACTTGCAGTCCCAACCCGTATCCCGCGCTCGACGACACTCAATACGACGCCGTGGTGAACGGCCGGTACCTGAAGTCGACCTTCAGCGGCACCACCACCGGCTGCCTGTCCTTCACCGTGGCCGGCGGCCTGATCGGCTTTCAGGACGACAAGCTGCCCCCAGCCGAGCGCAAGAGTCGCACCCTTGTCTTCAACCAGCATGAGATGGCCGCCTTCATCGCCGGTGCCAAGAACGGAGACTTCGACCACCTCCTCGACTAACCTCCCGGGCCGCACCCGGGTCTGCCGCCGAGGCCGGCAGGCCATCCGCTCACGTCATCGATCGGCTGGTCCCTACCCCACCCAGCCGGGCAGCTCCTGCCTGATGAGCCATGAACTCGACGTCACCGACGTTTTCGCTCAGGATGATGTCGGTGGTGTCCAGTTCACGGCAGTTACCTCCGCGCCGGGATACGCCATAGGTTGCTGAGTCTCGTGCCGGTGTCGGCCACCTGCGTCTTCCGCGTAGAAGTGCGCGGCCAGTCGCCGACTCCGGGATAATCGGGGAGTCGCGTGGTCGTCTGTCGGCATACAGCGTTCGTGGGGAGTGATTCGTTGTGTGGCAGCGGTCGCCGATGCTGCACCAAACGATCGTTGTGGTCGACGTTGCACGCTTCACCGACCCTGCCAGGACCGCCTACCACCAGCTCGCTGTACGCGAGGGTCTGTATCACGCGCTGAAGGGCGCTTTCACTGAAGCTGGACTCGACCTGGATGCCTGCACGGTGGAAGACCGTGGCGACGGAAAATTGATCTTGATGCCACCCGAGATTAACAATGGCCGGTTGGCCGATCAGCTACCGGACAGATTGGTCGCAGGGCTGCGCCGGCACAACGCGGTTCACTCCGCCGAGGCAGCAATTAAACTTCGTGTCGCCCTGCACACAGGCGAGGTACACCACGACGGGCAAGGCGCGGTGGGCCAGGCGGTCAACGACGCATTCCGTATCCTGGAGATGCCAGCAGCCAAAGCAGCATTGAAGTCGTCGACTGGTGTGCTCGCGTTGATTGCCTCCGACGCCTTCTACCACGATGTAGTCGTTCATGACCCGGCGGCTGACCCACGCTCCTACCAGCGGATCCTTGTCGAGACCAAGGAAACCGAGCTCGTCGCGTGGCTGCGCCTGCCCGACCGCGTACCAGCGGATGACGCTCAGCACGTGCTGGATCTACTGCCCGACGTGGAGCTGCAGCGCGTACGCGAGTCGCTACTCGAGATCACCATTCCGCAACTCCGGACGATGGTGCATCGCGCTGCCGGCCTTGGCATACCTCCCACCGGGAGTTTCGCCAACGCCTGGGAAGCGTTTACCCAACTGCAGGAGTTCAATGCCGGAGCCGACGGATTCCCACCAGTGCTGATGTTCGTCGAACTGGTGGCGCACCATGTCGCTGGCGAGGTCAGAGCCCAGTTGATGCGATGGAACGATGATCAGGTGCGGCGCCTTCGGCTCGAACCCGAGCTGCGGGAGCGGCGGGCGTCACTAGCTTCGCGGATTCCGGACGAGTCCCTGCTTCACCTGATGATCGTCGTGGAGCCTGATGGGATCGACCCCCACTTGTACCTGGTGTCGCACTGGCGGCAGGACGATGCCGCGGTGTGGCCGCCCGCCCGCGGTCAGACTCGTATGGTCAACTTCGACGATCTTGAACGGTGCGTTGACGACCTGGTGATAATCGCAGAAAGAGCGTGGTCCGGCCACTCGGGCTCGGTGGCGTTGGAGTTTGTGCTGCCTCGTGCGTTGCTGAACATGCCGGTCCATCGGTGGCACAAGGAGCACGATTCAGGAGATCCACGTCCACTGTGCCTGGACTACCCGATCGTGGTGCGCTCGCTGGAGCGGATGCGGCTGTCCCACTGGCACCGGGTGTGGCATCAGCGTTGGCAGACATTGACGAATGATCCCTCCGCGGCGGGCGTGCACTTCGCCCAGCCGACGGACACTGGCGGACCGCATCGTATTGATGCAGTCCTGAGTGATCTTTGTGTGGTGCTGATGGTGCTCACCGAACCGCCGCCGCAACAGCCCAGGCCAGGCGCGGACGAGCTGACGGCAGCATTGCGTTCCGGCCTGCCAGCGTTAGTATGGCATCCTGAGGTGTCGTCTGAGCTCCTTCGGGAGGTTGTCGCCAGGCTCCTTGAGGGCGACGGTTTGGGGGACTTGCCTGGGCGGGCACAGGCGTCGCGTCAAGC
Organism: Pseudonocardiaceae bacterium; assembly: GCA_041751815.1. Taxonomy (GTDB): domain Bacteria; phylum Actinomycetota; class Actinomycetes; order Mycobacteriales; family Pseudonocardiaceae. The sequence goes on along the minus strand of JBGSWT010000324.1, from coordinate 2,128 downwards.
GGCTTTCCAAGCGTCAGCTGCACCGTTCGATATGAATATCATACGCGATTTGGTGGTGTTATGGGACGATCCAGATCGTATAGTGGTCCTCGATCAGCCGCCAGAGCAGCCACCGTCAGAGGAAGGCATCGCGGATGACCATGGACGATTCTCCTGACGAGGTATTGCCGTTTAAGCAGACACCTCGTTTTGATACGCCCGACTGGTGGATTTACCGTGGCACTGGTCAGCCATTATATGGTACTTCGCTGGCCAATCTGATGCCGCCTCCTCCACCGTGGCGAAACTTTCGTGGTGGCCCATTACCTGAGGTCGATGTACCGCCCGAAGATGACGGGGAATTGCAACGCCGACTGGGATCGGAGGTCCATCTGTCACAGCGGGACGTGGACCCGAAGGAAGTGGATATGGTCAACGCTGCGCTCTATCTGCGTCGGCCATTGATCGTCACGGGAGGTCCGGGCATCGGTAAATCGAGTCTGGCCTTTCGGATTTCCCGGGAACTGCATCTGGGTCGCGTGCTGCGGTGGCCTATTACCAGCCACACGACGCTGAAATCGGGGCAGTATGGCTACGACGCCATCGGACGTGCTGTGGCCGCTGGAACACGGCAGGCCGTGGCCGGCTGGGGCCGCGTGGTGGAGCCGGATACGGCGGCCGACCCGGCGGATCAGGAGCCGCCAGTGGGAGATTTCGTGCGGCTCGGACCGTTAGGGACGGCGTTTCTGCCCAGTAGGTTGCCTCGCGTGCTGCTCATCGATGAGCTGGACAAAAGCGAGGTCGACCTGCCGAACGACCTGTTGAGCATTTTCGAAGACGGGGAGTTCGCGATTCCTGAGCTGGAGCGGATCCGCAATCGCTCACCCGAGGTGACCGTCTTCACTGATGATCCGGACGCAACCGCTACCATTGTCGGCGGCCGGGTGCGGTGTCACGCGTTTCCGATAATCGTGATCACCAGCAACGGCGAACGGGATTTCCCGGCTGCGTTCCTGCGCCGGTGTCTGCGGCTCGAAATGCAGAGTCCTGGTCCCGACCGGCTGGCGGCGATGGTGGCCGCTCACCTGGTGGACTCGGATGGTGGTGAACTTCATCAGCGGCTGATTCAGCAGTTCGTCGAACGATGCAGGGAAAGTGGCGGACTGCCTGCTGACAAGCTGTTGGACGCGGTGTATCTGGCGACCTCAGGTGCGTATCGCGAGGACGACTCGTCGTGGCCGAGACTAGTGAATTCGTTGTGGCGGCAGCTGACGTCATTGGTGGGATGACGTGGGCAAAAGAGCCGGCGATCCTGAGCCGGATCCCTTGCCTACGAGGGGATCCGGTGGTGGCTCTCCGCCTGGACAACCGAAGCAACCGCGGCTCGGTGTCGAGGACTTGACGTGGTTGGAATTGGCGAACGCGGTCTGGCTGGCGTCGGTCACCCAGGCCACCTGGCGGCATCGCGTTGCGCCGGAGGACACGCCGCAATCAGCGGCCGAGATTCCTGACGCCGACCCGATCGAGTGGCCCTCGGTGCGTGAACCTTCCGACATTCCTGAGGAGGATGGCTGGTGGCCCGAGAGCGGTATTGGTGATGGAGGTGCCGGCGAGTCGCAGCGCCGGTTGCCAACCGAGTTAGCTAATGTGGCGCGCCCCACCGCGCCTGCCCTTCCGGGTTCGCTGGGCATCGTCCGTGCTCTTCGCCCGCTCAAACGAAGGGTTCTATCCTGGCATGCCGATGCGACCATCCTCGATGAGGACGCCACCGCTGAACGGGCTGCCCAGGACGGGCTGTGGTTGCCGGTGACAAAGCAGGACACCACGCCCTGGCTTGACCTGACCCTGGTAATAGACGCCAGCCCGTCGATGGGGCTATGGCGGTCGACTGTTACTGAGGTCATCTCGCTGGTGCAACGGCTCGGTGCGTTTCGCTCGATCCAGCTTCGGACGCTGGACACGCACGAACCGTCAGCTTGTCGTTTAACCTGTCTTGGCTTTGTTGGTAGACATGGTGGTGGCGTTTTTGCCGACGTCGTGTCGGTGGGCGGGCTGGTGGTTCTTGGAGCCGGGTGGGCGCCCTGGTCCAGGTCGTGAGGGTTTCGGTGCGCTGGCTGGAAGGGTGGTCTTGGGCCGGAGGTTCCGAAAC
>JBGSWT010000323.1:0-4858 GCA_041751815.1 Pseudonocardiaceae bacterium | reverse complement strand
GGAGCCGGTGTCGGTGTATGTGGCCCCGCGTTCTGAGATCGAGGTGACGCTGGCCGGGATCTGGGTTGAGGTGCTGGGTGTTGACCGGGTCGGGATCCACGACAACTTCTTCGAGTTGGGTGGCGACTCCATTCTGAGTATCCAACTTATCTCCCGCGTCCGAAAGGCCGGGTTCATGCTGACCTCCAAGGACATCTTCTTTCACCAGACCGTCGCCGAGCTCGCATTGGTGGTCACCGCGGCGCACGGCGAGCAGGCCGATGAGGAACCGATCATTGGTCCGACCGCGCTCACCCCGATCCAGCGCTGGTTCCTCCACACGCACCCGGTCAATCCGCACCACTTCAACCAATCGATGACGGTAGAGCTGGCCGAGGACGTGGACGAGCAGTCCCTTGAGCGGGCGCTTGACATGTTGCCAGTGCACCATGACGCGCTGAGAATGCAATTCGATCAGATCGATGGACAGTGGCGGCAGAACAATGCGCCGCCAAAACTAACGAATGCGCTGCAGCGGGTTGATCTGTCGAATCTGGATGAGGAGGGCCAGGCAACGGCCATGGAGAAGGTCGCCAACGATATTCACGCGAGCTTCGATCTTGGGGAAGGTCCGCTGCTGAAGGCGGCACTGTTCGCGTTCGGCGCGGGGCGGGCCCGTTATCTGTTCCTGGTGGCACATCACCTCGTGATCGACGCGGTCTCCTGGCGCATCTTGCTCGAGGACCTCGAAGCGACCTATCAACAGGTGGCGCGTGGTGAAAGCATCCAGATGCCATCCAAGACGACGTCCTTCCACGATTGGGCGAACCGGCTGGGCGAGTATGTGGCGACGGGCAGCTTCGACAACGAGCTGGACCACTGGTCAGGCGCGTTGGCGGTGAATCAGCTGCCGGTGGACCTGTTGACTGGCGAGCCGGGCGCATTGTCGGGCGCGGTTTCTGTACTCCTGGACGCCGAGGACACCGAGTCGCTGCTGCGGTCGGCCCCCACCACTTACCGCACCCGGATCAATGACGTTCTGCTCAGCGCGCTCGCCCGGGCACTGTGCCGGTGGACCGGAGAGCGCCGAGTGTCGATCGACCTGGAGAGCCATGGCCGTGAGGAGATTCTCGACGGGGTCGACCTTTCCCGCACCGTCGGCTGGTTCACCACCATGTTCCCCGTTGCGCTGACGGTGCCCGACGAAGCTGAACCCCGCTGGCGGGACCTGATCAGATCAGTGCGCCGGCAACTGCGGGCCGTTCCCAGCAACGGTCTCGGCTTCGGGGCACTGCGCTACCTGGGTTCCCCGGCGGCTCGCCAGCGCCTCGCCGTGGCCGGCCCTGGGCCCCAGATATCGTTCAACTACCTCGGTCAGTGGGCGGCTTCTTCCCAGGACCATGCGGCCCAAGGCCCAGGGGCCGGGACCCCAGGGCGCGGCCTCTACCGGGCAGTGCACGGCTCGATCGGGCAGGCTCACGATCCCGCCGCCCCGGGTGCACACCTGCTCGAGGTCGTGGGCGCGGTGCAGAACGGCCAGCTGGGGTTCACCTGGCTCTACCAACCAGATCATCACCATCAGGCGAGCGTGCAGACCGTCGCCGACGATTTCGCCGAGGCCCTACGGGGTATTGCGCGGGACTGCCGGGGTCTGGAGTGAGCCCCGACATGAGCCCTGAAACCACCACAGCGCCCGAGGCTCACATTCCGCTGTCCCGCAATCGCAACTACCAGCTGCTGTGGACCAGCCAGGTGCTGTCGGGCATCGGCCTCAGTGCCTCGGTGATCGCCTTTCCCCTGCTCGTTCTGGCGCTCACTGATTCGGCGGCCGCATCCGGACTCGTGCTGGGAGCCATCGCCACGGCGCAACTCCTCGCCGGATTGCCGGCGGGAGCTCTAGCGGATCGTTGGGATCGTAAGGCGATCATGCTGTGTTGCGAGGCGACGCAGGTGATCGCGGCGGTGAGCCTGGTCGCAGCCCTGTGGTGGGACGTGGCCCAGGTCTGGCACCTGGTTGTGGTGGCAGTCGTGATGGGCGTGTGTGGCGCGCTGTTCAGGCCGGCGGAGGACGCGTGCCTGCCTCGGGTGGTACCGGCCGAGCAGCTGACCACCGCGGTGGCGCTGAACGCGGCACGCGCGTCCGTGGCACAGCTGTCAGGTACGGCGGCGGGTGGTTTTCTGTTCGCCATCGCCCGATTCGTGCCATTCGTGGTGGACGCGATCGCCCACGCCGTGGCGTGCGCCCTGCTGGTGTTCCTCCGGGTGCCACCCCGGGAGGTGCGACCGGAGCCGACTCGTCACCTGGGCCGGGAGATCAGGGCCGGCTTCGAGTGGGTGTGGGCGAATCGCCACCTCCGGGTCACCGCACTGTGCGCGGTCGTGCTCAACCTGTTCTTCAGCGCCTTCTACCTCATCGTCATCGTGCTGGCCGAGGCACGGGGCGTGCCCGCGGGGCAGATCGGCATCATGGCGGCGATGCTCGGGGTGGGCGGGCTGCTGGGCGCGCTGCTCGCGTCGCGGCTGTCCCAGGTGCTGAGCCCCTACGTCTCGATCATCGCGGTGTTCTGGGTGATGGCGGCGCTCACCCCGTTGGCGGCCTTCATCAACAGCGGCTACCTGCTGGGAGGATTGTTCGCCGCCATGGCGTTGCTGCCGGCGACCGCGAACACCACGATCATCACCCGGCAGCTGCTCATGACTCCCGATGAGCTGCGCGGCCGGTTGAGCAGCGTGCTGGGCATCTTTGTGGGTGTCGCCGCCGCGCTGGGCCCCATGCTGGGTGGTCTGCTGGCCACGGCCGTTTCCGGCACCGTCGCGGTGTTGGTGTGTGCGACCGGCATCGCGGCGGCCGCGGTGGTGGCGACGGTGAGTCCCACCCTGCGCAGTTTCCCCCGGCAACCAGTCGTCGCGGAGTCCATGACGGCTGAATCCGAGCTCGAGGCGCGGCACAGCGCACCTTAGTACCGATGCGCCTTAGTACCGATCATCACCGATGATCCCCCAGAAAGGAGATCAAGAACATGGACGACAACGCGAGGTACGAAGTGCTGCGAAACGACGAGGAGCAGTACTCACTTTGGCTGGTCGGCCTTGATGTGCCGGCGGGTTGGTACCGAGTGGGCAAGGAGGGCAGCAAGGACGAGTGCTCGGCCTATGTCGATGAGGTGTGGACGGACATGCGCCCGCGCAGCTTGCGTGAGCAGATGGACGGTGCCCAATCCCAATCCTGATCATGCTCGATCCTGATCAAGGAGCCTCGTCGTGACGCGATTATCCGCCCGCTCTAGCTGGGTGCAGGTCAGCCGCCCGCGGCCGGCCGCCCGGCTGCGTCTCATCTGCCTGCCCCCTGCCGGTGGTGGCGCGAGTAGGTATCGGGACTGGCCGGCACTCCTCCCCGATGACGTGGAGGTCGTGTCGGTCCAGCTGCCTGCTCGGGAGAACCGCTTCACCGAGCCCCCGATCGAGTCGATGGAGCAGCTGACTGGCCCGCTGCTGGACGGGCTGGCCAGCCATCTGATTCCCCCGTACGCGCTCTTCGGCCACAGCATGGGCGCGTTGATCGCGTTCGAACTGATCCGCCGGATGCGCCCGGGGGGCGTGGCGCCGATGCACCTGTTTGCCTCCGGATGCCGAGCGCCGCACCTGCCGAGCCGCTCGCCGGACTGGCATACCCTGCCTGATCGGGAGTTCCTCGCCACCATCGAGGAACTGGGCGGGATACCGCCGGAGTTGCTGGCGGAGAGCCAGTTCCTGGACGCGATGCTGCCCACGTTGCGTAGCGACTGCACCCTGGTCGAGACGTACGTGTTCCGCCCCCAGGATCCGCTGAACTGCCCGGTGTCCGTCTTCGGCGGCTTGCGGGACAAGGAGGTGCCTCCGGAAGACGTCCGGGCCTGGTCACGCCACACGACTGGACCCTTCCGGGCGCACCTGCTGCCGGGAGACCACTTCTTCATCAACTCGGCGCGAGCGGACCTGCTCCGGCTGGTGGCGTCTGAGCTCGAATCGGCCGGAGACGGAGCAGCCAGGGTGATTCGATGACCTGGCTCACCCGTCTCAGTCTGACCAACCGCGCGATTGTCGGTCTGGTCACGGTGCTGGTCGTCGTGCTCGGCGCGATCAGCACGATCTCGCTGCGCCAGGAGCTGTTTCCCTCGATCGATATCCCGGTGGCCTCGGTGGTCACGCAGTATCCGGGTGCGTCGCCGGAGGTGGTCGAGCAGCAGGTCACAACGCCAATCGAGGCTGTGATCGGCGGCATCACCGGCGTGACCGGCACCCAATCGACGAGCACCAGCGGCTCCTCGGTGATCACGGTGAACCTGGAGTACGGCTCGGACCTCGCTGAGCTGACCTCGCAGATTCAACAGGTCGTGGAGGGCGCGACGCTGCCAGCGGACGTCACCCCGCAGGTCGTCACCGGCAGCACCGACAGCCTGCCGGTCGTGCAGCTCGGAGTGTCGTCGGACCTCGGCGACGAGCGGATCGCTGCCCTGTTGAGTGATAACGTGCGCCCGTTTCTTGCCGGGCTCGACGGCGTCGCCGACGTGACGCTGTCCGGTATCCGCGAGCCGAGAATCACGGTGGATGTGGACACCGACGAGGCAGCGGAACGCGGGGTGTCGCTGAGTAGCGTCATGAGTTTGCTCCAGGCCAACGGGGTGCGGGTGCCCGCAGGCCAGCTCACCCCGGATACCGAGCCGCTCACCGTCGAGGTCGGCAGCCAGATCACCTCGATCGAGCAGCTCCGCAACCTCTACTTGACGCCCACCGGGGCACCACCCGCCACCGCCCTTGCGGCGGCTGCTCCGCCCGCCGCTCCGCCGGTCGTCCCCCCTGCCGTCCCGCCGGCCGTCCCACCGGTCGTGTCCGTCATCGT
>JBGSWT010000322.1:0-2845 GCA_041751815.1 Pseudonocardiaceae bacterium | reverse complement strand
TGGTGGGGCAAGGGTCGGGCGGCTATCTGGGCCGACGCTGTGCAGGCCGCGCGACTGGTTGGTCACGCCGCGGGAGTTGAGCTAACGGTGCGTGCCGCCCAGATTGCGCCGTGGCATCCCGGCCGGTGCGCGCAGCTGGCGGTGAATGGCCGCGTGGTGGGACACGCCGGTGAATTGCATCCCGCGGTGATCGAGGCGCTGGGGCTACCGGGGCGGACCTGTGCGATGGAGCTCGCCCTCGATGCGCTGCCGCTGATCGAGCAGCGGCCCGCACCGGTGGTGCCGCCCTATCCGCCGGTGCTGCAGGATGTCGCATTGGTGGTGGACGAGGCCGTGCCTGCTGCCGAGCTGACCGCCACCCTGCGCCGCGGCGCCGGTGAACTGCTGGAGGACGTGCGCCTGTTCGATGTCTACACCGGTGACCAGATCGGTAAGGGCAACTGGTCGCTGGCCTTCGCGCTGCGGTTCCGCGCTCCGGATCGCACCCTCACCGTCGCCGAGGCCAGCGCCGCCCGAGACGCGGCCGTCGCCGCCGCCATCAAGACCCACAGCGCCACCCTGCGCGCCTGATCCCCACCCCACCACCCGCGCGTGTCGCGTTCTAGTGCCCGGTGTGTCGTGCTCTGGTGCCCGGTGTGTCGGGCTCTTCTGAACCGTCGAGGCGACCACAGCGATACCGCACCATGATCTACCCAACGAGTTTCGCTGGCTTACCCAGTTCTCCGATGCGCTCGCTCGGAACGAGCTGCGGCGTCCCCAAGCTAGTGACCAGTGCCGAACTCAAACTGTTCCCGCAACGTCCACCGCCCCTCGAAGGCCATCAGCCACGCCTCGCGCAGCTCAGCCGAGATCGGCAGCTCCGCGGTCACCTCCTGCTCGATCGTCACAGCCGTCTCCTCCGAGGCGCGCAAGGCGACCGTTAGGTGCGGTGTGACGTCCTCGTAAGTCCCCCCCTAGGGCACCACATCAGGCCAGTGACGACGCGTCTTGCTCACGAGCTCTGTCAGCCCATCGATCGGGTCAGGACGCAGGGCCACGAAACCGCCGCGGCGGTAACACTCCGCGAACTCAACCGTCATCGGTAGCTGCTCGAGAAACAGCTCATCCAACGCACTTCTGACCCACTCGTCGAGCTTGGCCGCAGCAATGAACGGATACAACAGCGATACGTGCGCCGGTACACCTTCGCGCACCGTCCCTGGATACCGAGCTCCCATCGACGCCAGCAGCGCATTCGCCGCCGGCACCGGGATTACCAGACCAGTCTGACCATTGGTGGGCATGGCCCCGTTCTACAACGATCAGATGCCCGCGGAGTCAGGGTGGTCGCGCCAAGATCGACAGTGACGGGCGCAGCGCCCGGGGTGATTGACGTCCACACAAAGCCGTGTAATCGCCAGCAGCGGCGGCCTATCACCTGAACGTCGCGGGCTGGGCACGCAGCCAATGTTGAATGATCTTGCATGATTGTGCATACTCATTCGAATGGCACTTAAGGTCGCGGTCGCCGGCGCCAGCGGGTACGCGGGTGGGGAGCTGCTCCGGCTGCTGCTGGGCCACCCGGAGATCGAGATCGGCGAGCTGACGGCGGGCGACAACGCCGGTAGCACGCTCGGTGAGCATCACCCGAACCTCATTCCCCTCGCCGATCGCATCCTGTCCGACACCACGGCCGAGCGGCTCGCCGGGCACGACGCAGTGTTCCTTGCCCTGCCGCACGGCCACTCCGCAGCGCTGGCGGCTGAACTGCCCGAGGACACCGTGGTGATCGACTGCGGGGCCGACCACCGGCTCACCGATGCAGCGGCCTGGCAGCGTTGGTACGGCAGCGAGCATGCCGGGACCTGGCCTTACGGCCTGCCCGAGCTACCAGGAATGCGAGACAAGCTGCGCGGAGCCCGCCGCATCGCGGTGCCCGGCTGTTACCCGACAGTGGTCAGCCTGACGCTGGCGCCAGCGCTCGCAGCGGGGCTTGTCGCTCCCGACGTCGTCGTGACGGCGATGTCCGGCACCTCGGGGGCCGGACGTTCTCTCAAGCCACACCTGCTGGCCTCGGAAGTGATGGGCTCGGCCAGCGTCTACGGGATGGCCGGCGCGCACCGGCACACCCCCGAGATCATCCAGAACCTCACCGGCGTCGCCGGCCACGCGGTGACCGTGTCGTTCACCCCGGTGCTGGCGCCGATGCCACGAGGGATCCTGGCCAGCTGCATTGCACCGTTGCGCCCTGGCACCGACCACGACACAGCTCGCAGCGCATACCACGCTGCATACACCGCGGAGCCATTCGTGCACCTGCTTGCGGCGGGCCGCTGGCCGACCACCGCTGCCGTGCAGGGCTCCAACTCCGTACAGCTACAAGTTGCAGTGGACACCGACGCCGGCCGGCTGGTTGCAGTGGGCGCGGTCGACAACCTCACCAAGGGCACTGCGGGGGCGGCTCTGCAGTGCCTCAACTTGGCGCTGGGGCTTCCCGAGACCACCGGTCTGCCGGCCTGGGGAATCGCCCCCTGATAGCCCTGATAGCTCCGACAGGGAGGACATCGCGATGAGCGTCACTGCAGCCAAGGGGTTCCGGGCGGCCGGGGTGGCTGCCGGCATCAAAACCAGCGGCGGTCTGGACCTGGCTCTGGTGGTCAACGACGGACCGTCCAGCGCGGCCGCGGGTGTCTTCACTCGCAACCAGGTCAAGGCGGCGCCGGTGCTGTGGTCGGTGCAGGTCCTCACCGGACGGCGGTTGCGCGCTGTCGTGCTGAACGCCGGCGGCGCCAACGCCTGCACCGGTCCCGGCGGGTTCCAGGACACCCATGTCACCGCCGAGCGGGTCGCTACGGTGCTCGACTGT
>JBGSWT010000321.1:0-2029 GCA_041751815.1 Pseudonocardiaceae bacterium | reverse complement strand
CGACGCCTGCCACGACCGTCACCCCAACCGGCGAGGACGGCGTCGTCAGCCTGCCGACCAACCTTGCCACGGCGGCGCGTACCGGGTTCGCACCCCGGTGCAAACCCGGGCGGCAGGATGCGGCGTTGCAGCGACCCGCCCGGTCGCCCCGTGGGCTCGGCAAGGTCCAAAGCGGGCGGGCCATGCTCCGCGCCCGTAAGTCGGGCGAAAGTCAGGGTAAGCAGGCGCATCATTCGTCTGCGCAATGATTAAGGCCAACCGAGATCAGCAACTACCGGCCGCCGGAACGGGCACTCGGCTGAAGCAAGGCGCGCCTGCGGCCCGCGACGGCGGCGGAATCCCCGGGGTGCCACCCGGGCAGTTCCGGGCTTATCCTCCGAGTCTGCAAATACCTACCCCAAATACCTACCCTAGGAAGCCGAATGTCCTCCCCCACCCGCCGCGCCCTCGGCGCCTCACTCGCGCTGCTGGCTGCGCCCGCGCTTGCCCAGGCTGGCTTCCCCAGCCGCACTGTGACGATCGTTGTCCCCTTTGCCGCCGGCGGCGGCACCGACATCCTCACCCGCCTGCTGGCCCAGCGCATGTCGCAGGAGCTGGGCCGCCCGGTGGTGGTGGAGAACCGGCCCGGCGGCAATACCATCGTCGGCACCGAGGCGGTCGCCCGTGCCCAGGCGGATGGCTATACGCTGCTGATGGCCGCCGCCACCAACCTGACGGTGAACCCGATCATCCACCGCAGGCTGGTCTACAAGCTGGAGGATTTTGCGCCCATCACCCTGATCTCCACCTTTCCCTTCGCGGTGATCGCCCGGCGCGACGGGCCGCAAGACATCGACGCGATGATCGCCCAGGCGAGGGCGCAGCCCGGTCGCATGACCTATGGCACCAATGGCTCCACCACCATGACCAATGTGGCGATGCTGATGGTGCTGGAGCGCCTCGGCCTTACCATGCAGGATGTGACCTATCGCGGCGATGCCGCCCAGTTGAACGATTTCCTGGCCGGCAACCTGGACCTGATGGTGGTGACCGGCAGCACCGTCCTGTCGGTGTACCGCAATAACCAGGGCCGCCTGCTAGGCTGGACCAGCGCGCAGCGGGTGCCAGCGACCCCGGATGTACCGACCTTCGCGGAAACCGCCCCGGGGATTGAAGCCTCGAGTTGGTACGGTCTGGTCGCGCCGGCGGGGACGCCGCCGGCCGTGATCGAGATCTTGAATCGTGCCGCCCTCCAGGCCTTGCAGGAGCCCCGCATCCGCGAAAGGCTGATCGAGGACGGCCAGTTCCTGATCGGCAGCACGCCGGCCGAACTCGGCCAATTCATGGCCGGCCAGATCGAGAAGTGGCGCCCCATTCTCAGCCGCATGGAAGTACCGCTGAACTGATACCTGTGCGGCTGGTGGGACCTGATTTTTGAGGCGCTCCGCCCGAGCCTGTCAGCCGACGGGTTGCTGTTGCTGGACAGCACCACCTGCAAAGCGCACCGCACTGCGAGTGGCGCCGTGGACCGCTCGTATGCGGCCGAAGCACTCGGTCGCGGCATGACATCTCGCGGCAGTTGATCGCCTCGCAGATCGTCACCGCCTTTTTGGTCGTCATGCCGCTAAAGTCGATGTTATTGGTCGGTCCGACCTGTGACCGGATTCCGCCGTCCTACCCGACGCTGCCGGCGAGGAGCCGGGTCGCCTTCTTGCTCAGGCCCGACCTGGCGGCCAGGACGCCTGCCACTCATCGGTACCCCGCACCCGTCTCGCCCGCGAGGCTGGGGGTGCGGGATGCTGCGGGATGCGGGATGGGCGACGGCTCGATCAGGCCGCCGGCCCGCACCATCCTGTCGCTGGCCGAGGCGTCCCGGGCGCACGCGCTGCTGGAGGCGGGCGGCGTCACCGGTCGGGGGATCCTCGCTCCGTAGCGCCACCGTCCTCCCGGACAGGGATGCCATGGGGGTCGGGTGAACGCAGCGCGCCTCCCGGCCGGCGCCCGCGCCAATCACTTGGCGCACGGTGAATCAGGAACCGTAATCCCATGG
>JBGSWT010000320.1:0-4866 GCA_041751815.1 Pseudonocardiaceae bacterium | reverse complement strand
ACCGGGGACGTCGTCGACGCCGACCGGGCACTAGTGCTCGACGCACCGTGGCTGGCCGCAGTGCTGCCGGCCGGGGGACTGGTGTCGGGTGGCGACCCGGAGACCCTGGCCGACCTGCTGGACCTGCCGCTGGCATCGGAGCAGGTGGTGCCAGAACTGCTCGACGCCGGTGCTGGGCGGACGGTGCGGTGGACGCAGCTGGTGGAGCTCGTCGCGGTGTGCGCAGACATCGGACTCGCCGTTCCCGACGGGACGCTGCAGCTGCATGAGCAACTGCGGGTGCGTCACCGCGACGCTGAACATACGGTGCCGTTCTGGGTCACTCCGGACGGGACGGTGCACGCCACCGACCCCGTCCGGGCCTTTCTCTTGCTCCACTCACGAGCGTTTGAAGCACCGCCTGAGGTCGGCATGAAATGACCGTGCGGAGGTGTAGGCCGCGAGAAAACCGTCCCGGCAGTCCCTTAACAAGCTGGTGGCGGCTGGTGACCGTACAGTAGGGGTGGTGCCGGCGTCCGCATGAAGTGCCCGAGTGCGGTCGTAATGATGGGCTGGCGCGCTCAGCAGATCGGTGAGCGTTAACAACGCACCGCTGACCTGAGTGAGGAGGCCTCCGAGCGCGATCAGCTCCTCGCGGGTGAGCACTCTTTTCGGTAGCGCCCGGTTGACTTGGTGAAATGTCTCCAGTGCCCGGTCGAGTAATTCGACCGGATCACTGGGAGTGACTGAGCACGATCTTGACACGGCGGTGCGCCGCCGGTGTCTGGATATCCCGGTGGTCATGGCGTGAATGGCCGCGGACATGGCGGCTGCGGAGGCACCTGAACGTCCTCGAGCAGCGCGGTCAACGGTGGGTGCGCTAGTTGCACAACTCCTCCGACCCGGACCGCTCCACCCTTCGACCCTAGATCCATCGGTCCTCCAGCCGCACCTTGCGGCTGATCTGCGGACCACTACTGCGGTAAGGCTAACCATACATGGTGGCAATAGCGAGGGTCATAGCGTGCCGACTTTCCGCACTGCGAAGTGGCACGGAGAGTAGCTGCTGAATCGATGCTGAGGCGGAATGCTGAACAGCGGGCAGCGGTCAGGGCAGCCCCAGCTGAGCACTGCGGCCGTCCCGTCGGGCGGCGCTGCGCTGTGCGTGAATCATCGCGAAGCCGAGAAGGCCGAGTAGGCCGCCGGTCACACACGCGGCCATCCACACCGAGGGTCCGCGGGCGAGCAGCAGTATCACCGCAGCCGTGAACCACGCCAGGGTGCCGACGCCGACCACCGGACGCGGATCGGCAAGGATGCGGGGCAGCGGTGGCGCAACGGGTGGCATAGTTCCACGCTAGCGCGACGCGAGTGCCTCCGTCGGCGAGTAGCGCCGAGCTGGGAGCTGGTGACCCGCCCGGGCCGGGACTGTGCGGGCTTACCCCTTGATGGCGGACTTACACCTTGAGGGTTGTGGTCGTCACATCGTTGCGGGGTTGACGGGAACCCAAGGGTAGCCTAACTTAAGCTCTGCCGGCTTCGTGGTGGGAGTCTTGGCAAGTCAGTTGGGAAGGCGTCGGGCCCGATCCTGGAGATCCTCCGGTCGGGCCCGACGTGCGTCCACAGGTCAGAACTCGGTGCCGGACTGTGGCGACCGATCTGCCGTGAATGCAGCATCCACCCGGCTCACTACGGCGGGATCACGGGCCTGGAAAAGTCCGGCTCGGGCGAGTGTCACTGTCCGGTGCCCGCCGAGGTACAACGAGCCGAGCGCAGCGATCTCGGCGTGGGCGTCGGGCATCCGGTCGGTGGGCTCGCAGCAGGCGCCGTCCGGGCCGCCACGTAGTCGGAACCGTCCGCCGCAGTTCAGAAAAGCGTCAAGCCCGAGTAACACTCGCCAGAGCGCAACGTGCGCCTGGTCGGTAGCAGCGACCAGCTCCACCACGCGGCAGCGCCGTTCATCGCGGTCGATCCGGTAGGCGGCCCAACCGTCCGGGTGCGCCAGATGGAACAGCGCCGACCCTCGCCGACCCTCGCCGACCGTTCGTCCGGTCGAGGAACTGGTAGTCCCACCAGGCTGGGTTGCGTGACAGTGCACCTGTAGCGATGGTGCACCAGCGGTGGTGGACGTCTGGGGCGTGTTTGCGGGCCTCATCCGCCTCGACCTGTCGAACTCCACCGGGATCGGGCGCCTCCGGACGGAACGTGGTCAGCCGCCGGTCGATCTCCACCACCCGCCTGGTAGTGGCGGGTCCATAGCCGAAGCGGCCGTAGATGCCACCCTCGCTCGCGGTGAGAATCGACACCGCTACCCCGTCTTCGATGAAGCGCCGATGCTGGGCTGCCAACATTGTGCGAAGCACCCCGCGGCGACGGTGTGTCGCGGCCACCGAGACCCAGGTCACCCCGGGAACGGCGAGCGTGCCACCACCGGGCAGGGTCATCGTGAATGGGAAGTCGCCGGTGACGCCCACGATTGCGCCGTCGTCAACATCGCAGGCCAGCAAGAAACGGTCCGGCTCGAACAGCGGTTGGAAATCAGCTTGTTCCTGCTGGCTGTGGTGCACGCCGAAGGCACGGCCGTCGACCACGGCGAGGGCGGGCAGATCGTCATGGGTCGCCCGGCGCAGCACCGTTGTCACGAGTCAGGAGTGTGGGGACCCGCCGCCATGCGTGCAACGGAATTCGGGTACTGACGCGTCAGGATCGATGCATCGACCCTGTCAAGCAGGTCTCAGCAGGTCTCAGGCTGGCGGCCAGGCGTGCACCGGCTGGTTGGAGTGCATGTGCTCGAGGTAACCGCGCAGCATGCCGGCCAACGCGGCGGGTCGCTCAGCGCCCCGGCCGGTCAACGTCTGCACGGTCGCACGCTGCCAGCCGGCTCCGGTGCGACGGGTCACGCAGCGCTGCTCGATCACCGCGAGGTAGCGCTCCCGGGCGGTGTCGGACATTCCGCAGCTGCGCAGCCCGTCGTGGGCCAGCGGCAACAGCTTGCGCAACACCAGCTCCTCTGGCGGGACCCACCCGTTGCCAGGCCAGTACAGCTGAGCGTCCATGCCGAGCCGGGCTGCTGCGTACAGGTTGTCCTGCGCGGCCTGGAAGGACATCTGGCTCCACACCGGCCGGTCGAGCTCGGTGAGGCCGCGCATCGCGCCGAAGAAGAACGCGGCGTTGGCGAGCACGTCGATGACCGTCGGCCCGGCTGGTAGCACCCGGTTTTCGATGCGCAGGTGCGCAACGCCGTCCATGACGTCGTAGATCGGGCGGTTCCATCGCCAGATGGTGCCGTTGTGCAGTCGCAGCTCCGACAGCGACGGTGCGCCACCTCCGTCGAGCACCGCCAGCGGGTCCTCGTCGTCGGTTTGCGGCAGCAACGGTGAGAAGTACCGCGCGTTCTCCTCGAACAGGTCGAAGATCGAGGTGATCCAACGCTCACCGAACCACACTCTCGGGCGCACCCCCTGGTTGCGCAGCTCCGGCGACCGGGTATCGGTGGACTGCTCGAACAAGGGGATGCGGGTCTCGTGCCACAGCGCTCGACCCAGCAGAAACGGTGAATTGGCGGCCAGTGCCACCTGCACCCCGGCCAGGGCCTGCGCGGCGTTCCAATGTGCCGCGAAGTCGTGGGGAGCGACCTGCAGGTGCAGCTGCACCGACGTGCACCCGGATTCCGGGATAATCGAGTCCGTGGCGCACCGCAACCGTTCCGGTGGGCCACCCTCCAGGGGCACCCCCTCCATGTCGAGCTCGAGCTCTTCACGCCGGGCGGCCAGGATTTGCTTGTTGAGCAGGAAGTACCGCGACTTGGGGGACATCCATCGCCGGTCGAAGTGGTCCGCTCGCAGGGTCGGCAGGATGCCGATCATGGCTAGGCCAACGCCGGTGGCGTGGGCCGCCTCGTTGGCCGTGTTCAGTGCGGTTCGCAGTTCCTGCTCGAGGCCCAGTACTTCGTCGGCGGCCAGCGGCCGGGGCCGCACGTTGATCTCGATGTTGTGCTGGCCGAGTTCGGTCTGGAAGGCCGGATCGTCTATCTGCGCCAGCACCGCCTGGTTGGCCATCGCGGGGTCGAGGTTCTCGTCGATGAGGTTCAGCTCGAGTTCCAGCCCCATCCGTTCGGGGCCGTCGGACAGGCTGTCCTCGGCGAGCATCCTGGCCAGCGCGTCCAGGCAGCGCTGGATCTTCTCCCGGTACTGTTGCAGGTCATGCTGGGTGTAGATCGAATCGATCACGCCCTCACCCCTCCGACCCCGCGACCCGGCGCGCTCCCACCGTGACACAGCGCCGCGAGCCGTGACCAGCCGCCGAACTGGTGGGGTTGGCTTGCTCGCGCATCTGCACGCTTTGCGAGACTGACAGTGTGGGCGAGATCGTCGAGGTGCACGACGTGCATGATCCACGACTGGACGATTTCCGCGACCTCACCGTCGCGGACCGTCGCCCGGACCGTCCCGGCGGGCGCGGTCTGGTGATCGCCGAGGGCATCGTCGTGGTCCGCAGGTTGTTGAACTCGTCGTACCCGCCCCGGGCGGTGTTCGGGGTGCCCTCCAAGGTCGCTCAACTCGCTGTCGACGTCGCTGCACCGTGCTACGTCGGGTCGGCCCAGCTGATGGCGCAGGTGGTGGGCTTCCACCTCAACCGAGGTGTGCTGGCGACTGCGGACCGCGCGCCGGAGCCGCCGGTGCCGGAGTTGATCGCCCGGTCGCAGCACCTCGCGGTGCTCGAGGGCGTCAACGATCATGAGAATCTTGGTGGGCTGTTTCGCAACGCGGCCGCCTTCGGTGTGGATGCGGTGCTGCTCGGCCCGCGCTGTGCCGACCCGCTGTACCGGCGCAGTGTGCGGGTGTCCATGGGCCATGTGCTGGGCGTGCCCTTCGCTGCCCTTCGCTG